>CAZAZA010000008.1:0-57293 GCA_964489495.1 uncultured Bacteroides sp. | reverse complement strand
GCGAAAGTGGGAAAGTAGGTAACCGCCCCCTCTTGAAGGCCGCAACCCAGACAAATGGGTTGCGGTTTTTTTTTGTATGTCCGCGTCAGCGGATTTGGATTGAAGAAGATGCACAAAAAAACTAAATGAGGAGATGTTTCACAACGTCTCCTCATTTAGATAATAAACCAATCATTATCACATTTCTTGCAATGGAAAAAGTAATTTTGCTATGTACTATTAGAACACACGCCGGACTAAATAGTTCATTTGTTCCTCAAAAAAATTATTTTTTTTGATTTTTTTTGTCGACTCATTCTTATTTCATAATTTTAAGGGTTGAAACAGCGTGATTTAAGGTTGTGTTAACACTTGTGGGAAATTTATTTTCCCGAGAAGTCGCTAATTTTGTATCAGAAATTTAAATACTACCAGATATGGCAAAAAAAGAGACAACTAACAAAAAACTTAAGGATAGCTCTCCCGCCGACCCTCGTCTTGCCAAACTTCAGGCATTGAACCAGGCAATGCAGAAGATTGAGAAGGATTACGGTCGTGGATCTATAATGAAACTCGGTGATGAAAGCATCGAGGATGTTGAAGTAATTCCGACAGGGTCAATCGGCCTGAACTTTGCACTTGGAGTAGGAGGTTATCCACGTGGTCGTATAATTGAGATTTACGGTCCGGAATCCTCGGGTAAGACAACCCTTGCGATTCATGCCATAGCCGAAGCGCAGAAAGCGGGTGGTATAGCGGCAATAATTGACGCAGAACATGCATTTGACCGCTTTTACGCTGAGAAGCTCGGGGTTGACGTAAACAACCTTCTGATTTCGCAACCTGATAACGGAGAGCAGGCACTTGAGATCGCAGAGCAGCTCATACGTTCGTCAGCTATTGATATCCTCGTAGTCGACTCAGTTGCGGCTCTTACACCAAAGAACGAAATCGAAGGCGACATGGGTGACCGTAACGTAGGTCTTCAGGCTCGTCTGATGTCGCAGGCCATGCGTAAGTTGACAGGTACAATATCCCGTACAAACACAACGTGCATATTCATCAACCAGCTTCGTGAAAAAATTGGCGTGATGTTCGGACCGAGTGAGACAACAACCGGCGGAAATGCGTTGAAATTCTATGCTTCGGTGCGTATCGACATCCGTTCCAGCTCGACTATCAAGGACGGTGACGACATTCTCGGACGTCTTACCAAAGTCAAGGTGGTAAAGAACAAGGTGGCGCCTCCTTTCCGTCGTGCCGAATTTGACATAATGTTTGGGGAGGGCATTTCGCGAAGCGGTGAAATCATTGACCTCGGAGTAGAATATGATATTATCCAGAAGAGTGGTTCGTGGTTCAGCTATAACGGAACAAAGATCGCTCAGGGACGTGATGCGGCCAAGAAGATGATTCGTGACAATCCTGAATTGGCCGATGAACTCGAATCGAAGATTATGGACGCCATGCATGCGGCTTCCGAAAAGAGTGGCGGTCGTCCAAGACCAAAGGCCAAGGAGGTTCAGCCGCAGGGCAAGACGGAGCAGGATGTTGACGACACAGCAAGCGATGAAATACCTGAAATGGACTTTGACGGTGAATTTGACAGTGATTTCGACCTTCAGGAAGATTTGTAGAACGCATTGTTAGGGTTAACGCTTTTTAGTAGTAATATCATATATTATATCAAATTATTGCTTACCTTTGTGACACCCTTGCCTGCCGGCAGGGGTGTCGTTGCATTTTTACTAAGCAATCTTCGAAAAAACTACATCGCATTATACATATGTTAAAGAAAATCTTACTTCTCGGAGCAGTTGCAGCCGGTATAGGAATGCCGGTTTTTGCCGACCAGCTCACACCGTCACAGGCATTCCTCCGTGCCAAGGGCATTCCTGACAAAATGATGAAGGCACCGTTCGAGGCAGTTCCGGTAGCAACGGGATCGTCGGACGGACTCAATACGTACTATGTGTTTGACAACGGCTCAACAGATGGATTTGTCGTTGTCTCAGCGGATGACGCCACGCCAATAGCATTGCTTGGCTACTGTGACAATGGTACATTCGATAAAAACAATATGCCTCCGGCACTTAGCGAGCTGCTTGACAGCTACAGCAAGGAAATAGCCTGGATGGCGTCGCATGGAGCTTCAGCATCGCGTCACAAGGTTGCTCAGACTTCAAAACACGATGTCGCTCCTATAGTGGAAACAAAGTGGGGTCAGGATGCCCCCTTTAACGACATGTGTCCGAAGGTAGGGTCGAATACCACTTATGTAGGGTGTGTGGCTACTGCGATGTCACAAATTATGAAGGTCCACAATTGGCCTGCCTCAGGCCGTGGCAAAATGACCTATCTCGTACCGACATTGGGCAGCAGGCTGACGGTTGATTTTTCAGAATCGGTATATGACTGGTCATCGATGTCTGACGAATACAACTCTTTTTCGTCAGCTGCCAAGAAGGAAGCGGTAGCGCGTTTATGTTACGATTGCGGCGTGTCTGTAAGGATGGAATATGGTGTTGAGTCAAGCGGCGCTGCCAGCGAGTATGTCGGAGAGGCTCTATATACCTATTTCGATTATGATGCCGGGATAGAACATATTGACAGGAATTTCTATTATCTTGACCAATGGGTGGATCTTCTCTACGGAGAAATCGAGCAAGGTCGTCCTGTTTATTTTGCAGGTTCGACTTACTCAAGAGCGGGACATGCGTTTGTGATTGACGGCTTCCGTGCAGCAGATGATATGTTCCATGTCAACTGGGGATGGAAAGGTATGTCGGACGGATATTTCCGCATCTCGGCTCTTGATCCCTCCGTACAGGGTATCGGTGGCGCAGATGCAGGCTTCAATGTGAGACAGAATGCATGGATTGGTATCCGTCCGCCTGTGGAAGGTTCCAAACCTAAAGCTTCGATACGGGCCAAGACTCCCTTTACGGTGGCATCTAAATCCTACACTCGTTCTTCAAGCACACAGAATGTTTCGTTTTTCGGGACACCATATTCAGTGATGTGCTATGCTCCTATGCCTATAACTTGCGAGACCGGTGTCCAGCTTACCGACGAGTCGAATGGTGAAGTTTCCTATGTCGAAAGTACGGGCGGCCAGCGACAGTTCAGCAGCCTGTCAGGCGATGCATCGATTCGAGTTCGAGTGAATAAGTTCCCTGAAAATGGAACATACATAGTAAAGCCGGCTTACAAATATGAAGACAAGTGGTATGAAATGCCACAGCAAGTAACGGGAATACAGACCTCCCTGCGTCTGACTGCGACACCGGGCAATCTTAAATTTGAAGATATGTCACCGGCAGGCAAGATTGTTATAGACGAGGTCTCTTTGCCCGACACTGTATACAGCAATACTATGGTCAGAGCATTGTTAGCCTTACGGTCGGAAGGTTCGCCTGCCTACACCCATCTGAAGCTGTCACTGACCAACCTCTCGAACACGCGTACTTATGCCACGCTGTCACAGAAAGTGTTTGATTTTGCCGAGAACGAAGACACCGAGGCAGATGTGTCGGGTTTTCTCAATGCCATAGATGCCATTCCCGACGGGACAGAGTGTCTGCTCGTCGTATCGCGTTCCAACGGCGATATATTGAACAACTTGGAATGGGTGGATATTGAGAGTAAGAACGTGATATATGCTAAGAACGAACCTGTCTGGAATGTAGCCTCGTTCAAATTTGACGGCAATGGTTCCGGTTCGATGTTTTCGCCATATTCGTTTGCTATAGATAATTTCCGTATTACGGCCAACATTAAATGCAGCGAAGGGTTATTATCGGATAATGTCTCCGGTATTTTTGTGTCAAGTGCCGGTTATGTAATCGGAACCACATCGAGTACGCCCGTGTCGCTCAAAGCCGGCGAGTCAGCCGAAGTCCTTATCGAGGGCAATATGACGGATCAGATACAGACAGGCGTAAGCTATAGATTCGCAGTAATTGCCGCCAATGCACCGACAGACAACAACAGTATATACTGGCGCTATGCAAGAGCTACACGTTCCGGCATTGGCAGCGTGGAATCGGACGACGACACCTTCAGTGTAAGCTCGGATAACGGCGTGCTTACTGTCGACGCAGGGTCGTCAGTCGATTGTGTGGAAGTATATACTGTCAACGGCTGCTCCGCACTCACGCTTGCAGGCAACGGAAGCAATACTGTGACAGCCGACATATCGAGTCTTGGTGCCGGTATTTATCTGGTACGCGTGACTACTGCCGACGGTGTGTTTACCAGACGTATCGTACGATAATGAAACGAACCCACTTGCTTTGCATCGCCTTTGCGGCATCCGGCATTATCTCCGGATGCCGCACCGGTCAAAACGCCGATACCCCGGTATCCGGGCCACAGCTTCATACGAGCGGTTTTGTGCCTCAGGCGATTATCTATCGCACTGATGGCGATTACTTTGATAATGTTCCCGTTACGCTTGACCGGCGGGGCGGTACGGCTCTTGCTTCATATCCGGCTCCCGGCGACATTACTGAGTCAAGCATGCCGATAAGGCTCGCCGAGGGTTATCTCCTCGACCGGCGGGGCATAACGGTTAACAGCGCTTTCACACGCTATACTTATGCCGAATATTCGGCCATGAGCAAAGCTCCGACTCCCGCTGATCTGCTTGGAGCGGTGATACCGGGGGCTGTTGTGACGAAGATCGTAAGGCTGCCTATGACGGTCCGGGAGGCTGCATCGGATACGGCATCAGTAAACCGAATGATCCGCTCAAACAGCAGTGAGCTAAAAATAGTTTACGAATCTCCAAAGTATTGATAAAAAACATCACAGGCAGCTCGCTCGATGAGGCAGGCTGCCTGTGATGTTTTTATATTGTGTAATCAGCGAGTCCGAAGTCCGGTTACAATGGGACGATGGTCACTCTCCTGCGGGGCTTCGACCACGTTGAACGATACGACTTCGGCACTTGGTTCCTTGCTGACGAATATATAGTCAATGCATTCCTCCGGTTTATCCGCAGGGAATGTCGGCGCGTAGTCTCCGGTGTAGTCGAATGTCTCAGTGAGCTTATTTATCACTTTCGAACCGGGTGTAGAGTTGAAGTCTCCGCACAATATGAAAGGTTTGTCATAGGTTTGCGACAGACTGCGTAGCGTATCTGTCGATGCTTCCGCATCCTCGGGCGTAAGTGACAAGTGTGTGCATGCTACAACATACTCTGGAAATTCGGCAATTACCAGCATTCTGGCTTCCTCTCTTCCGGGGAGGGGAACACGCATAACGCTTGTCGGTTCAGCCCGGCTGAGTATGCCGATACCGTATTTGCCCCCGTCGTAGTTGATGGCAGGTGCATAGGTCGCAGTCATACCGGTAGCGTCGGCCAAATCGCCGAGTACATACCGGCCGCCGCTGCGCCCGGTAACGCTGTCGAGTTCCTGTACGGCCACTATGTCGGGTTTGACTTTGTTTATGACTGAAGCTGTGCGCTCTATGTCGCGTACCTCGTCCATTCCCATGGAATTTTTGACATTATAGCTCATTACGGTCAACGTCTTCTCTTGCCCGTTGGCAGGAATTGACGTTGCAACGGCCAGAATCGATGTCGCTATTAATATGAGATCTTTTCGCATAATCTTGTTTTAGCGTTGGCGTATGAGGAATATCTCGGTTGGGAAGTGGTCGGAATATCCGTTAAGCCATACTCCGGCTGAATAAGTGCGCAGGGGATACCCCTGACGGTCGCCCGTCGTGCCGCGCAAAAAGTCAAAGTTGTTTACCTGGCATTTCCAATACTGCAGCCCGTCGGGCCGGTTCTGCTTTAGCAGAGTGCCGGAAACAATAATTTGATCGAACAGATTCCACTGGCTTTTATAGGCCAAAGTGCCGATGCCTTTGTCGAGCATCGACCACCAGGGATTGAAGAAACCGTGTTCAGGCGCATCCTTCTCTTTTTTGACAGCACCGAGCACCTTGGCGCACGAGCGGTCCTGCGGATCGTCGTTGAGGTCACCCATGATTATGACTCCCTGGTCAGGGCGTATGGCCCATAGTGAGTCTGCTATATGTTTTGAAAGGGCTGCGGCTGCTTCGCGCAGGTATGACGACTGCTCCTGACCGCCTAAACGCGAAGGCCAGTGGTTGACGATAACGCTGACTGTGTCGCCTCCGAGGAGCCCCGTCACACACATCTGGTCGCGGGTGCGGAAGTCAGGGTTGCTTTCGATGCTCAGGGTGTGGTTGGTGACATCAAGCACACGGAACATACGTGGGTTATAAAGCAATCCCACATCGACACCGCGACGGTCGGGAGAGTCGTGATGAACCACCTGCAGCATCCAGCGGCGTATAGGCTGGGCCTTGACCAGGTCATCGAGCACGGATCGGTTCTCGATTTCCGATACACCTATGATTGCAGGTCCGTTCGGTGTGGTCTGAGTAGTCATGGCCGATATCGCTGTGGCGAGATTGTTAATCTTCGACCAGTACTTCTTGCCATCCCACTGACGCGATCCTCGGGGTGAAAATTCAAGGTCGTATTTGCCGTTGTTGTTGATTGTGTCAAACAGGTTCTCAAGGTTGTAGAAAGCCACGCCGTATACGGCAAACTGGCGTTTGCCGCCCTGTGCCATGATCTGGGAGCAGACCACGGCGCAGAACAGCAGAATTGTCAAAAATCGTTTCATCGCTTATTTACCTTTATCGCCTATGGCGTATTCGGACACTTCGGCTACGCCCGGCAGACCTACGTATTTACGGATATTTCCCAATACAGACACCTGTTTCCCGACCATCGAGGGATTTGTTTTCACATTAAGGTTTTTACGGGCGTCCGAACCGACTTTCAAGTTCACGCTCACGCATTTCTTGTAATCTTTTTCGTCGGGTGTCGATGCCAGAAGTATGTTGGTTTCAACACCTTGGCCACCCCCGAATATAGCAGTCTCCTCGGTGGCGTAATGAATCGAGCCGCTTGTGTCGACGCAGCCGACGATATATCCTGTCACCCATTTGCCAGTCTCGACAACTGCTATCGACGGGGGATTGATGGCGAAAACATCAGCCACAGTGTAGGGCGAATCGGCTGTACCGGCTCCTCCGGAAGTATCACCGCCCGGGGTATCTCCCCCTTGGTCACCTCCCTTTTCTCCAACAACCACGTCGTCAACGCGATAGGTGGTGTAACCTGAGCCTTGTGAAGCCTTGTAGCGGAATCCTATATAGACCGTTCCCGAGAAGTTGTCAAGCGATATATTTCCAGAGGCGACAAATTCACTCCACGAACCGGTGGGCTTTGGTATATTTGCATCCAGTTTGGTGAGAACTGCTGTCGACGGATCGTTAGTTGTCAGGGCATATACTTCGAGAGTGCCCTCGCCTGTATATCCCACGCATGACTTGAACGACAACACCTTCGTGGTCATACCGCTCACGTTTAATGCAGGTGTTATCAGCCACGCGTCAAACCCGTCCGGTCCGGGTGTGCCTTTATAGGCTGTGATTTCGGCGAAATAATTGCCGTTGTAATCGCGGAAGAACCAGTCTTTGTTGCCGGAAAGCTCCTTCTTTGTCCACCCCTGCAGCTGGGATATTGAGGTGACATTGTCGAATGTCACATTCAGCGATGTCAGCCCTTCAGCGGGTTTTTCGACAGTGACACCCTCAATCTCGAATTCGTTTGCAGTGCCGGTGTTGCCGGTTATACCGTATGTGTCCATGAATTTGGCGAATGTGCCGTAAACCATAATCTCGCGACCGAGTAAATCGGGGTTATCGCGCAGGTTGCCGTATTGTCTCAATGCCGAACCTTGCGGCAGCGCTATTACAAGGGCGTTGGCCAGATTGTCGGTTGTCTTAGCCTGTCCGATAACGAGAGTATTGTTCATGGTTGTCGGGGCTGTCCATTCGATATCATCGCCCGAAGTGACAGAGGTGACCTCGCCTTTGACGGCTCCGACAATATATCCTTTGACCCATGCCGATGTTCCGGCCCCTGTTTGCTCTATGGTGATTGCCTCGTTTACGTCGTATGGCCGTTCCTGTGTGCCTTTAGGAAGGGTCGGATTACCGAAATTGAGCAGGTCGGCGGTCGACCGGAGCAACAGCTGCCATTTGGCCGATGTTCCGGACCCGTTGTAGCTGAGGATTCCTACGACGTCGCCCGATTCGGCCGGCATAGGAGTGCTCCAGAAATTTGCATAACCGCTTGTACGCACCACAATGGTATTGCCGTCGCCATCAACGAGGTTGCGGTTTGTATTTACTTTATAGGCAGTGCAGAAATTGGCCTTGCCTCCGTCTTCGAAGTGCACGTTATTGAGCCTTACAAGCTGGCTCTGCATCTTGCGCAGTCCTTCAGGCGTTGTCTGCAGGGCGGCGATTGTAGTTGTCAACGTGTCGATAGAAGTCGGTTCAGGCAGCCCGTTAAGCTGTGCGTGGGCTGAGAAAAACTCGTAAGGCATGAATGTGGCCTGCCATCCGTAGCTGCCCGAATAGTCGGGGAAGCCGAGCTGTTGCAGCGAGCTGTATTTGCCTATATACATATCGGTCACGTCGATTATAACCTCTTGTCCGACGCGGTAGGTGTTGTAGAGGCTGTTTTTGTTGATCGATATGGTCAGCGCCGCAGTGGCATCCTGTATGACAAGGTTCTTGTATATATTCCCGGCCTGGTCATCGGAAATGACACGTCCGGCAATTATGATGTGCTCGCCGGCCGCGTTAAGTTTGATGGTGTCGATGTAGTTGGCGTCATCGTTCCAGTACGCGGTTTTCAGATCGAGAATGGTTGTGTTGGCTTCCAGCGAAGAAACGGGCACCTTCATCTCCGGTGCATCCACGTCGTCCTGACAGCCGGTCATCGTGGCCGCCCCGGAGAGGCAGGCAAGTGCGGTGGCTATATATTTGCTGAGATGTTTCATCTGATCGTTAATTGAATTATTTGACAATTTCGTAGAATACCGGATACTCGCCTCTTACATCGGAGTATGCTCCGTAGGATCCGTACTGCTTGTCATACTGTATAGACTTATTCATCGACACGTTGTTAATGACCATTGTGCCGTCTTCCTGAGGCGTGATCGTCCACACCGAGCCGTCCTTTACCGACTTGTCGACGTTGAAACTGTTGAAAGAACCGGTCATATAATAATACCGTCCGTAGCAGTCGGTCATTGCATAGCCTCCCTCGACAGCCGTGAACGTGAATGCGTTGTCCGTGGAGGTTTTCAGCGATTCGCCATCAACATTGACATCAGACGTTTTTATATAGCCGTAGTTGAATGTCTTTTCGAGTGGCAAAGCCAGTTTGCCAGAAGCTACAAGTACATACTGTTTGCCGGATGTAATCTTGTCAGTCTTCTTGAACCGAGCCTCTTCGCCGGCAGGCGTGTCGGGGGTGTCAGGTGTTTCAGGCGTTTCTGGATTGGTTTCGGACCCTTTGTCGCCCCAGTTGAAAAGTGTAGTGTTCTTGATGCCGGTTTTACCAAAATAGCTCTCGATATTGCCCTTGATGCTTATCTGTTTACCAAGGTTTCCGGGGTTGTCCTGCAGGTTAAGGCCCGGACGTACCGGGGTTGAGAGTTGGACCGGAATACAGGAGTTAAGGTTTTTCTCATCGGCCGTGGCCGCTATCAGCAGGTTGGTTGCCGTAGCGCCTTCGGCTGTAAATCTGGCTCCTTCTGACAGCGATTTGCCGTCAATCCATCCTACAATATATCCGGTAGTCCATACCTCGTTGCCTTTGCTGCCGCCGACAATCTGTCCGACAGTGAAAGGCTTCTCCAACGAGCCGTCGCCGTCGCCCTCCACCGGTTCGTCAGGGGTGACAATGCCGGTAAAGTCGTGGCAGTCGAGAGCCGTGCGGAACAATATCTGCCAGCCGGTACCGTAATAGCTGAGTATGCATACAACCGTACCGGTCCCGGCAGGCATTACGTCCCGGCCGAACGACGCATATCCCGAGTTGCGCACTGTGATGGTGTTGCCGAGCGAATCGCGAAGCTGTCGGTTGGCATTGGCTCCGTTGTCGGCCCAGGTGAGTTTGCCCCCGCCGACAAATTCGACATCTTTAAGGCAGATCAGCTGGCTCTGGTAACGTATCACCGAATCCTGCGAGGTCCACGACTTTATGCGCTCGATAGATGTATAGACGGTATCGACTTTTGTAACATCGGGAAGTCCGTTGCGCATGGCGACGGAATTGAATTTCCAATAAGGCATGAACGAAATTTCGTAAGTGTCGTTATAGGGATTAGGTTTTCCCATCTGGAAAAGGCCGTTATATTTGCCCACATTCATCCCGGTCATGTCGATATACACTTCTTCACCAACCGGATAATTCTGGAAAATTTTTGTGGAGTCGAGCGATATAGCCATGGCTGCAGTCGCGTCCTGTATGATAAGGCTCTTGTAGATATTGCCCGTGGAGTCGCAGCTTATGACACGTCCGGCCACTATCACGTGCTCGCCGTCCGGTGTGAGACCGACAGTGTCGGCATAATTGCGGTCGTTGCTCCAGTAGGTAGTCTTCAAATCGAGAATCGATGTATTGACTTTGACTGTAGAAGGGACTTCGGGGGCATTTACCGGCGGCAGCTCCGGATTCTCGTCGCAGGCGGTTAAGCCGGCGGCAGCAACCACCGCCGACAGGATGTATGCGATATATTTATGGAGTTTCATATTGTAGTATGCCTGATTTTTAGAAACGCACGCCTACGTTGAAGAACACTTTTATGCCCTGAGCGTAGTAGTACTTATTGGGGTACTTTTTAATATTGTAGTTCGTGTAGTCGAAACGGCCTTGCTGATAGCCGCTGGTCATGATATTGCGGTTGTTCAGCACGTTGTCGATGTTGAGGTTAAGGTTGAGCGACACTTTTCGGTTGATGTAAATCAGTTTGCCTATCGATAGATTCAGCACAAAAGCATCCTTGAGCTTCTCCTGCGTGGTGATTTCTTTAAGTTTTGCTTCGAGATCGGCCGGGTTGGGGAATTTCGACCACAGGTCGGGGTATTCCTCGTGGCGCACCGGGGTAAGGCTTACATAAGAGTCGCCCATCCACGAGCCGTTGATATTGAAGAACCACTGATGAGGTGCGGCCCAGTCGAGACCGATGTTGACGGCTGTCTGCGGTGTGCCGCTTATGTGGTAGTTCTTGAGGTAGACAGTGGTTGTTGAGTCGGGGCGCGAGCCGTTTTCCACCGATCGTGTGCCTGTCGGACGGTTCTTGTAGCGGTACGAAGCAATTGTACCGGCGGCCGAGGCTGTCAACGACGGCGTGATTTTAAATGCCATACCTATCTCAATGCCCTTGTAGCATGTGCGTACGCCGCGGAGCATATAGTTGACGAACGTAGACATGTTGTCGTCGTAGAACGATGTGCGTTCGGTCTGGTCGTACATTTCGGTCCAGAACCCGCCGACTGTTCCTCTGAACCGTCTATAGTTCCATACATATGACAGGTCGGCCGAGAGCACGCGCTCATTGGTCAGGTCAGGCGCCTCGTCTTTTATTCGCGGCGAGATGTAGGCATATTCGAAAAGCGGTGCGCGTGTTTCATACTGCAGGTTACCCATGATGAGGTTGCGACCGTCGATTTTGTAGGTAGCACCGGCCTTGAACGCGGCATTGTCAAAGCGGTGTGTCTCCCCTTTGCCGTAAGAGTTTTCAGGGGCACGGCCGTTGCGCATCTTGCCGTCGCGGAAGAACTGGGTGTATCCGATGCTCATTCCGTAGTTGACGTCCCAGTGCGGGAGCGTGACCATGTTCTGGAGCCAGAGTTTTGCCTGAATGGCATTGATATAGTAATCGTAACCGAATCTGTCGCCCTTGGTGACTTTGCGCCCGGGGTTGTTGAGGTCATTCTCGGCGATGGTGGGATTTCCGGGGAAGTCCCGCTCGGCATAGGTGTCGGTATCAAGCCAGAATTCCCCTCCGAGCAGGTCGCGGATGGTTTTGAAATAATGTGCCCGGGTTAAATTGAACGATGCTCCTGCCTGCAGGGTCATTGTCCGTGAGATCCTTTGGTTGTATCGCGTATTGAATATAAAGTTAAACTGATTGCTGTGACGGTTCTCCTGTATGTAGCTTGAACCGGCAGGGGTCTTGTTCGTGCCGTTGGCGTTAGCCAGATTGTTGAGGTAGTTGGTCTGATACAGCTCGTCCCAGTTGATTTGACGGAATGACTCATTCTTCCAGCGTTCACGGTATAGGTCGGCAGCTTCCTGGTCGTCGTTGAAAACGTCGAAATAGAAAGGCAGGTAGCGGTAATAGTCGGGTCGCGGATCGGCTGCGTTGCGCCAGTTCAGGGCTGATGACGAATAATGAGTCCAACGCACGGCGGCTCCGGTATTCAGGGTCTTTCCGTTGCCCGGTGTGTAGTACCAGTTTAATATCATAGTTGGGTCGAATGACTCCACTATGCGCGCACTGCGCTTTTTGCCGTCCTGCCAGCCCCAGTTGGGATTGTAGAGGTTGTTGTCGGCCAGTTCATAAGCTTCGAGATAGGATGCTGAGGCAGTGGCACGCTGCGTGGGTGCGCCGAATGCCGTCAGCACCAGGGCATGGGTCGGGTTGAACTGCTTCTCTATCGACAGGAACAGACCGCCGGAATTGTAAAATGTGCCCGGAATGATGCCTTCGTCAGCATAACGCCCTACGGCCGATACGGTGGCCCCCCATCCCGACCGGTTGATGCCCGTGGAGTAGGTTGCCATGGCGCGGAACATATAGTTGGCATTAGTGTATGCCACCGAGCCGTTGAAGCCGGGCGAGTAATTGCTTGTGAGTGTGGATATATTTGAACTGCCCCCTATGTCGCCGAAGCCATAGCTTGAGGGCTGCATCCCGAATGTGTTGGTACGGTTGCGGAAAGCACGGTTCATGCCTCCGAGAGTGGAATAGTTGAATCGTCCACGGGCCAGGTCGTTGAACGGTATACCGTTGATGTAAGTTGTGTTGTATTCCGAATTATAGCCACGTATGCGAAACCGCATCACATTGAAGTCATAGTTCGTGGCATTATAGTAAACATTGTCCGAAGCACCGGTCAGCACGCCTATCGATTGTGAATTTCCTTCCTCGTCCTCGAGCACCGACTCATCAAAGATCATCTCCTGGGCATCGTCACGGAAAAGACTTCCGGTGTCGGCTCCAAGCAATATGTCGCCGAGGTCGAGCGTACTCGGGCCGATTTTCAAAGGATTGTTGTAATCGTCATATCCGTAAGCGGCTATGACCAGTTCGTCATCGCCGGGCGTGATATCGGCGAACGAAAAAAATCCATCCGGTCCGGTGGTGACTACGATGCCTTTGTCGGCAAGCATCACGCTTGCCCCGGACACCGGCTGCCCCGTCGAGGCATCTACCACTCGTCCTCTGAGCGCCTGTGCCGGAGTGGTCATGGCCACGGAAGGCAGCGTCAGCATAAAGAGCATTAGCAGAAACAGTTTCAGTCTCATATTTTGTTGTTATGGTTGATTTTCGGTAATTATTTTATGTTGAGGGTACATTGAGGATAGATGTTTACAAAATTATAAAAATACCCCTGAAATAATAGTTAAAACAAGTTAAATGCGTGTCGCGAGGTCAGCCTGCCGGCGGAAGCGCACTCTTGTCTCGGAATATACAAAAAGAGCCGGTTGCCCGTAAAAGCAGCCGGCAGTTGATGAGTTAAGATTAGGTGTCATAGGTCGACGTCCACCGATTTCCCGGGGGTGTGCAGGCAGTGGCAGCGGGTTGTGGGAGAGTTTTCGTAATGGTCGAAATCGCATGCCTCTTCCCAGTCGGCACCGAAATGCATCGGGAAGAAATCACCCACCTTTATGGTGTCGAGGAATATACGTGCTCCGCGAGCGTAGTCGGTGCCCAGTCGTGCGTCGACAGGGAACATCGCCACATCGACTGACGGCACTTCCGATGCGATATGATTGACGATAACTTTGAATGCCTCGTCGGCTTTCTGTACGTCGCGGGGTTTCGATTCATCCTGCCAGTGCCAGTCGTTCAGGTCGCCTGCATGGAAAATACGTTTGCCGTCGGCAAGCGTGACCATAAAGCATATGCCTGCATCAGTCGACTTGTATGCCTTGACCATTATTCCTTCGGGGAGTGGGCCTACGATGTCGCCGGCGCTCATTCCTGCGACATTGATGGTAGTCGGAATATCCTTGGCCGGGATGTCGTTCGATACCACATAGTACCGGTCGTGGTTCTGGGCCACCTCAAATATGTCGTGGTTATAGTGGTCGACATGCCGGTGTGATACAAAAAATATCACTTTGGCGTCAGGTTTGGCTTCAAGTATACGGTGAAGTGCGTGCGAAGGGTCGCGGAAATAGTCAAAAACGAGAACTACCTTGTCGAGTGTGACGGCAAAGCCGCTGTGTTCTAAGTAGGTTATGCGTGCCATATGTGTAACGTGTTAAATCAGATATCGTTAATCTCGATAGTCAGACCGTCGTAAGCCAGTTCCACGCCCTTTGGCAGTGTCGGTTCAACCTCGGAGTGCCGTCCTATCTGGTGCGACATGTGGATGAGGTATGCGTGTCGGGGTCTGACTTCATTTATAACGTCAATGGCTTCGGCAAGGTTCATATGTGAGAAATGTTCGTCGTGGCGGAGGGCGTTAATTACCAGAGTGTCGACACCTCTGATCGACTCCACCGAATGCGGATCGATTGTCTTGCAGTCGGTGATGTAGGCCAGCGACTTGCCGATTCGGTAACCGAGTATGTCGAGACGGTAGTGACGGACGGCAAGCGGCAGGATCTCGAGACAGCCGATTCTAAACGGACTGAATTCGTTTATGTCGTGCATGTCGAAACGGGGCACTCCCGGATAAAGATGTTCGCGGAAGCTGTATGGAATGCGCTCGCGTAGGTCGCGGTCGACATCTGCCCGGCAGTATACCGGCATGGCTCCGTCGGGATGCATCGCGCACATGGGTCTGAGGTCGTCTATCCCTCCGACATGATCGTAATGGCTGTGTGTCAGGAGAACAGCATCGATATCAGGCGTTCCGGCTCTGAGGATCTGTTCGCGGAAGTCAGGTCCGCAGTCGATGAGTATGTTTGCCGACTCTGTGCGGAGTAATGCTGAGGTGCGCAGCCGTCTGTCACGAGGGTCGGATGAGGTGCAGACCTCGCAGTCGCACCCGATCTGCGGGACACCTGTAGATGTGCCGGTACCGAGAAAGGTGAGTGTAGACATCTTGTTTATTTACGTAGGATTCCGTCTTCAAAAATCAGATAAGTGCCGTTTTCGTAGCGCCAGGCTTCGTAAAGGTAACCGTAACCCGGGCGCCTGATTATATCGACGGGCGCCCCGATGGCGAGTCGGCACTCGTCGCGGGTCATGCCCGGGCGTACCCTGTTGTTGATGATGTTTTCCCAGGCCTCGTCGAGGATTGCCGGATAGCGCTTGCGTGGGTCGGACAGCGATAGCACCGAGGCGAACGAGCCCGATGCACGGCTGCTTCGGGCCTCCGGGTTGAGGAACAGATAGCCTGTATCGCCGAAAGAGTCGGCAACCTTGACACGTACAGGGTTTACAGCTGTTCCCGGACTGACTTCGGTGATTCGGACGGGGATGAATTTGCGTGCCCGTTTAAGGCCTCCGAGAGAGTCGCGCCGGGCAGAAGTAAGAATGAAGAAATCCTTGTCAAGGAGTTTTTTGCCCGTCGCCGATACAATGGTCAGGTCGACGGTGAACGGAATTTCCAGGGGACGTTGAGAGACGGAGTCCGTCGGACGGTCGACACGGTAGGTGTATTTTACCCCGTTTGACCCGTTGAACTCAAGGTCTGATACTTCTGCACCCGTGACCGACATGGCCCGGTGTAAGGCTGAGAACCTGAGAGTGTCGCCCTGATTAAGCTGAGTGCCACCGAACGATTGAGGCAGTACGGCCAAAGATATTTTTGAGTCAGTGACCAAAAACTGCCGTCCGGGAACCCATTTCCCGACGGGTGTGGGATTTATGCCGGCGAGATATGTCTCATCGGGTGTGGCCGGCGAGGTCTCGCGGCGCACGTCGGCATCGGTGATTTTAGGCGTGCTTTCCACGCCGGTGAAGCACGACGTAGCCGCGACACTGATTGTCAGTGTCGCGGCTATGCGCAATATGCCTGTAGCCCGGATCATTCGGCTTTAGAGTCGGGGAAGTGGGGCGTCATGCCGATGTTGTAGAATATAAACGAATAAATGTCGGTCAATTCGTCTATACGCTTGCTCATAGGCTTGCCTGCGCCATGTCCGGCATTTGACTCGATGCGGATCAGCTTCGGAGCGTCGCCTGTGTCGCTTGCCTGAAGGGTTGCCGCATATTTGACCGAATGGGCGGGAACGACGCGGTCGTCATGGTCGGCGGTTGTCACGAGGACAGCCGGATACGGCGTTCCGTCGTTCTTGATGGTGTGTATCGGCGAGTAAGCCAATAGATAGTCGGCCATCTCCTTTGAGTCGGCACTCGTACCGTAGTCCGAAGCCCAGTTCCAGCCGATTGTGAACAGGTGGTAGCGCATCATGTCCATTACTCCCACCTGAGGAACCGCTACCTTGAAGAGGTCGGGACGCATGTTTGTTACAGCGCCTACGAGAAGTCCGCCGTTGCTGCCGCCGTTGATTGCGATGAATTCGGGCGAGGTCCATTTCTCTTTGATGAGGTATTCGGCTGCTCCGATGAAGTCATTGAACACATTAAGTTTGTTGAGCTTTGTGCCGGCCTGGTGCCAGGCTTCGCCGTACTCAGAGCCGCCACGAAGGTTTACCTGGGCATAGATTCCTCCGTTTTCGAGCCAGATGAGTCTCGGAGCACTGAACGACGGGGGCAGAGAGATGTTGAAACCGCCGTAGCCGTAAAGGAATACGGGGTTTTTGCCGTCGCGCTGCAATCCTTTGCGGTAGGTGAGCGACATAGGCACTTTCGTACCGTCTGCCGATTCGAAGAACACCTGTTCGGTAACGAAATCGTCGAGGTTTATGCCTTCGATGTTTGCAGTATTGAGGATACGGCTCTCACCTGTTGCCTTGTCATATGCAAATGAAGCTCCGGGATAGGTGAACGACGTGAACGAATAGTACACTTCGTCGTTGTCTTTCGACGACCAGAAACCGGTTGATCCGATAGTCGGAAGTCCGATTTCGGCTTTTTGTTTGCCCGTGGCACGGTCGTAGACATAGAGGTGATCGGAAGCGTCTTTCTCATAACCGACAATCAGGTCGTTATTGCCTGAGAGAGCTACGCTTGTCAGCACGTTTTCGGTCTGAGGTATGAGTGTCTTCCAGTTTTTGCGAGCCGGATTGCGCAGGTCGGCCACTACAAGCTGGCGGTTAGGCGCGTCGGCATCGGTGATCAGGTATGCCTTTCCGTCGGCTACTCCTACAAGCGAGATTTCGTTGTCCTGCGTCGGCTCCATCACCACCCATTGAGCGGCATCGCCCTTGCGCAGGTCGCGTACCATCATCGAGTTGCCGTTGCCTTCGCCTGACCCGGTCAGGAAAATCCAGTCCTCAGATGACGGAACAGTCACACTGTGGAAGTGCAACGGGTGGTCTTTGTCTTCATATACGAGGCGGTCCTGCGACTGCGGGGTCCCGAGTTTATGGTAATAAATCTGATGGTTCTCATTCGCATTCGAAAACTCTTTTCCTTTTTCAGGACGCGGGTACGAACTATAGTAAAAACCATCTCCGTCCCATTCGGCCCCGGTGAATTTCGCCCATTCGATATGGTCGTCGAGCAGCTGCTTTGAAGCTGCGTCCATCACATATATCTCGGTCCAGTCCGAACCGTTGCGCGACACGGTGTAGGCCATGTATTTGCCATTGTTCGAGGGGAAAAGTCCGGTCAGAGCCACTGTGCCCTCGTCGCTCAGCGTGTTGGGGTCAAGAAACAACTCCCGTTCGCCGCCGATTGAGTCGCTGCGGTAAATTACCGACTGGTTCTGAAGGCCGTTGTTTTCACTGAAGTAGTATTTGCCGTCCTTGGCCTTCCAGGGGAGTCCGGTTTTGACGTAGTTGTTGAGGTGCGTGATGCGTTCGCGTACCTGTTCGCGGTATGGTATTTTCGACAGGTAGGCGTTGGTCAGTTCGTTTTCGGCCTTTTCCCACGCGAGTGTTGCGGCAGCAGTGTCGTTTTCAAGCGGGCGGTAGGGGTCGGCCACAGTAGTTCCGAAATAATCGTCGACCACGGTCTCGTCGACAGGGGCTTGGGGATATTCCATCTTTTTGGAATTGCATGAAACCGCCACAAAGCCTGCCAGACTTGCGGCGCACATTATATTGAAAAATCTCATAATCGGATGATGATTGTCAGTTCATACAGGCATTCACTATTTCGCGGAGCTTGGGCTCGGACTCTTCGACACATTCGAGCAGTCGGCGCTGTGCGAGGGTGCGCACATAATTGTGTTCGGGGTATGCCGTCTTGTAGTAGGTGTCGCCGTTGAGATAGTCGGTAAGGAAGCGGACAGCCTGCATATACGGGAACAGTTTTGCGGCATAGGGGAGCATGGTTACCTCGGTCTCGGTCAGGAACGAACGGGCGCTTGAGAGGTATCCTTCGGTAAACGCACGGAAAATGTCGAGGTCGAAATGTATTTTCGAGAGGTCGGCCTCGTCTTCGGCGGCGGTGTTTGCGCCGCTGCGCAGAAAGTCTCCGTAATCGCTGAAGACGAATGACGGCATCACGGTGTCGAGGTCGATGACACACCGCACATGGTCGCTGTCACGGTCGTAGAGCATGTTGTTGACCTTGGTGTCGCAGTGGCACACGCGCTTCGGAAGTTTTCCTTCGCGGTGAAGGCGTTCGGCTGCACACATGTCGTAGTCACGGCGCATCAGGTCGTCGATCAGGTCACGGCATTTTTCCACGCGTCCGGCCTTGTCGGCTTCGACGGCTTCGCGGAACTGGCGGAGACGCAGCTCCATATTGTGAAAGTCGGGGATAGTTTCGATGAGCGCTGCCTTCAGGTCGGCCAGCCGTTTCTGGAAATCGCCGAATGTGGCCCCGGCGGCGCGTGCCGACTCCGGAGTCACCTCCGAACGCGTTGTAGTGTCGCGGATAAACACCATCAGACGCCAGTAACCTTTGGTTGCCTCGTCGTAGATATACAGTTTGCCGTCGGCTGCCGGAAGGAAACGGATGACAAGGTCGTCGAACCTTTCGGCAGGGACTCCGTCGGCAGCCAGTTTGGAGCGCAGATGGTCGGTGACGGCTGCAATGTTGTTCATCAGGCCGTCCACGTCGGTGAATATGTTATGGTTGATACGCTGCAGCACATAGCGGGGCGCGGCGGGGTCATCGGTCGACGCGATGAAGGAGTCGTTGATAAGGCCCTCACCGAGAGGGCGTACGTCGGTTATTGGCGACGGGGTCGCGAACCGGTTGGCAATAGCCAGGAGCTCTGAACGTTTTGTTGCTTCCATATGGTCTGTGTGATATTTAAGGATTGTTTATTCGACTATAAGTTGTCCTACGCCTGTAGCCTGACGGCGCAGGACGCGCACCTGCATGACAATCAGCACGGCAGCCACAACCGTGGCGAATGTGTCGCTCACCGGGAATGAGTACCATATGCCGTCCAGCCCGAGTATTTCAGGCATCCAGATAAGGAGCGGTATCAGGAATATCACCTGCCGCACGAGACTGAGAACGATCGACCATCCCGCTTTGCCTATCGACATGAAGAAGTTGGTCGACACAATCTGGAACCCCACTACCCAGAATGCCAGAAAGGTTTTGCTGAAGGCGTTGGCGGTGACATCGATGAGTCCGGGGTCGATAGTGAAAATCCGGGCGATATGTTTCCCGAAGAAAATGGCGAATGCTCCTCCGGCAATGCATACGGCCGACGAAGCCGCGGTGGCAAGCCAGAATGCCCGCCACAGGCGGTCGAGACGGCCGGCGCCGTAGTTGTAGCCGATGATTGGCTGCATGCCCTGGCATATGCCGAGCACGACCATGGTCAGCAGCGAGGCATATGTGGTGAAGATCCCTGCAGCGGCTATGGCATGGTCGCCGCCGTGAAGGTATAAAGCGCGGTTAAGTATGATGTTGATGACACACTGGGCGGCATTGACGAGGCTCGGGGCAGCGCCTATCGACACTATCGACGCTACGACGCGCCAGTGCAGCCGGTAAATGCCGGGACAGAACCCGAGCGTGACATCACGGCGGAGAAAATGTGTCATGACGAAGAATGCAGATATCGCCATTGATATGTCGGTGGCTATCGCCGCACCCTTTATACCCCATCCGAGCCAGAAAATGAAAATCGGAGCCAGTATGAGGTTGCACCCCGTGCCAATAAACATCGTGACCATCGCCCTGCCGGGATAGCCGGAGGCACGCATGATGTTGTTGAAACTGAACATAACGTTCATCATCAGCATGCCGGGGAGTATGAAAAGCATGAAATCGCGGGCGTAAGGCAGTGTGGCGGCACTTGCGCCGAATGCCACGAGGATGTCATCGATGAATATGGCGAAAACCGACAGGTACAGAGAGGCTATGATTAATATGAGCGTCAGCGAATTGCCGAGCACGCGCCGGGCACCGGCAATGTCGGACGCTCCGAGCAGTATCGATACCCGTGCCGACGCACCGGCTCCGACAAGTACGCCAAGGGCTGCCGACAGGTTCATCACCGGGAAGGTGATGGCGAGCCCGGCGATGGCGTCCGGTCCTACGCCCTGGCCGATGAAAGCCCTGTCAATGACATTGTAAAGCGACATTACAAGCATTCCCACCACGGCCGGGAGGCTGTAATGGAACAGGAGCGTTGCGATGTTGCCGTCTGCAAGCTGCGACAGTTTTGCTGATTCAGGGCTTTTGTCGGGTCGGGAGGGAGTGGTCATTTATTTTTGTATTTGTTTGAGCGGATGCGGTAGAGAGTTTCTTTCGTTATTCCCAGAAACGAGGCCACCTGCGTCATGGTGGCACGCTCGATCACACGGGGATAGCGTTCCTCCATCCACCGGTATCGTTCGGGGGCGCTCGCCGTCTGCAGCAGCATTACGCGCTCTTCAAGGTACTTCACATGGGCCATCATGCTGGAAGCTATGAATGTGAGTACTTCACGTGCCCTTCTGGGCAATATTTCTTCAAGTCGTTCACCTAAAAAACGGTGGGAAATCATTATCACCTTGGTCGGTTCCAGAAACTCTATGCACATCACGCTGTCCGGACTGTTGAGCAGCAGGTGTGAAGGCGAGATGTATTCATCCTCGAGTGCGAACGAGAATGTGTGTTCGCGGCCGTTCGACATGTAGAACACGCGCACCATTCCGCACTGTACGTAATATCCGTACGACCGTATGAGGTTGCGGGTTTCGATGCGTTCGCCTCGTCTGAAGCTTTGTTCGACCATCCCCGAGAGGAGTACTTCCTCCTCTTCCGGGGTGAGCTTGAACAATTCGCGTATCTTGTCGATCGGATGAGCCATACACATTATCCTTTGAAGCTGTAGCTGAGTCCGAACGAGAGTATCTCCTTGAACTGGAATTTATGCCATTTGCTGTCGTCGAGGCGTTTTGCCGACGTGTCGTAACGCATATGTGCGTATATCTGGGTGGAAAGGTAGCGGTTGATCGAGAAGTTGACCGTGTGCTCCCAGTCGCCCTGGAAATAGGAATAGTCGGTGAAGGCAAACAGCCGTGAGGTGTAGGTGATGTTATATGCAAGCTTCCAGGTCATGTTGCATTCGGCGCTCGAACCGAACTGGTGGACGGTCTTGTGCCCGGGGTCGATGCCGAACGCCGTCTCGTTGATACGCTTGTTGGTGCATGTCTTCATATTCCACGACAGAGGCGAAATAGAGGCATTGGCGGTGAATGTCTTCTTGGGGTTGGAATAGTTGTAAGTCATACCGACGCCGAGGTTGAGTTCGCCCGGCGAGAGGAATGCCGCTTTGAGGTCGCGTGAGTTGGTGTTGTAGCTGTTGAGAAGCTGGGTTTTGAAGGCCAGGGTGATCGAGTAGAACCACCGCTGTGCGGCACGGAGTCCGAATTTGCTTGTAATCTGGAAGAGGTCCTCCGAGATGCTGTAGTTGCGGATGGTGTCGCCGGGAGCGTTGTTGAGGCCGAGCTTATACTGCATTGTTGTCTCGAACATTATATCCTTGTAGAAACGTTCGTTGAGCTTGATGTTATAATAGAGGTTGCCCAGCATGTTGAGGTTGTTCTTGCCTCCCTGGTACCAGTTTGGCGAAATATAAGCCTGCGAGAATTGAAGACTCGCGTTGAAGGTCTTTAGCCACAGGCGTTTTTCGATATCGACGTTTATGTCGGTGGCCTGGTCGGCGGTCACCTTGGGCGGCTTGACCTCGGAGAGAACTATTTTCGAGGTCTCGGGGTCGACCAGTGCGCGGAAATGGCGCGGAGGTTCGGGCAGATTGGACAGATTGTACCGCACGATGTCGGGATCCGACATGGCCGTGCGCTGGCGTGTCTGACGCAGCAGGTCGTTGTTGAATCCCATTTCGTCGAGCCAGCTGTAAACACGGTCGGCATCCGGAAGGAGGCCGTGGCCCGGGCGCTCGACCGGCAGGGGGTCGAGAAACTGGTAAGTGTCGAATACGATGGGTGAACCGTATGATGCGTCGGGCATCGTACGGTAATATGTCATCATCACCGGGAATCCCCAGTCGTCAAACTCGATTTCTTCGACGATTGCCGTATCGGTCCGGGTAGTATCAATTCTGGTCATTAACATGTCAGCCCATTCCGAACGTTCGGGACGAGGAAAGAGCTGCGCCTTCGGCAGATCCGGAAGCTGTGCTGTGGCAGTCATCCCGACAGCCGCAGCCATTACTAAAACAATCCTGCGTAACACTTCTCTCATATTTTTTGTGCAAAGGTAGTCTTTTTGCCGTAATCGGCCAATGCGGTTGAGGGTTATTTGGCGGGAAGGTAGTATTTCACCCAGTCGATCTCCATCTCCACAGGCAGGTCGGCCGGATCAACCTCGCCTACCCATGAGCCTCCGAGCTGCATGTCGATCAGCAGGTACATAGGTACGTAAAAGGGGAACTGGCCCTCTTTGTCTGTATCGATCTTGGGGTAGGAGTAGGTTTCCTCACCGTTGATCAGAAACACCACCTTGTCGGGATATGTCTCCACACCGTAGACATTGTAGTCGTCACGGTCGATAGGGGATGTCTTGGTGCTCTGCGGGTAGCCGGTCTGCTTGAGGTTGTAGGTGTAGTTGGAGTGGACGGTCTGCCATGCCACATGGTTGTTGTTGAGGCGTTCCATTATGTCGATCTCTCCTCCGTGGGGCCATTGGGCGGCGGGGTCGGAGGGAAGCAGCCAGATGGCGGGCCAGGCACCTTTGGCTCCGTGAAGACGGGCCCTTATTTCAAGCCGGCTGCCGGGTTCGAAAGCTTTGCGCCCCTTGGTCCACACGCCTCCGGTCAGATATGGCGACGGATCGGCCGATGTGTCGGGGTTTACGATGCCTTTTAGCACAAGGTTGCCGTCGCGCAGCTCAAACAGGCTGTCGTCGTGTGACATGGTGTTGCACCAGTCGGGGGTGCCCCGGTCGCACTTGCTCCATACGGCGGTGTCGAGGACTGCCGTGTTGAAGTCTTCGCTCCATGCAAGCTTCCATTTCGCGGGGTCGGGCTCGGTTGCTCCGGCTGATGCGCCGACTGTAAAAACTATGGACGCGAGGGCAGACAGTAAGCTGACGGATATCTTCATTTTGCTTGGTTTCGGTTAGTGAGTGTTTTTTGCGAAATTAGCCAATTTTTCAGATTCTTCCTATTTTTTTTATGTTTTTTATGGTTTGAAAAACTATTTTACCCTATTTTTCATTAAGTTTGCAAACCCCTATTCAAAATAACATAAAATGAATCGTCATATATACCGACCTTTAGCGATTTCGTGCTGTCTTGCAGCCGGATTTTTCCTTGCCGGGATATCGGCCGAGGTGCCTGCGGGATATTATTCGAAGGCTGTCGGCAAATCGAAGTCCGACCTTAAGACTGCGTTGTGCGAGATAATACTTCCGCATACCGAGGTGTCGTCATACAGCGCCCTTCCGTCATATTTCCAGCAAACCGACCTATATCCCGAGTCGCGCCAGTGGTGGGACATGTACAGCGACATACCGTTTTATGCACCGAGTTTCAAGGGACTTAACCGCGAGCATTCGTTGCCTAAAAGCTGGTGGGGCGGAACTACCACTATCCCGGCCTACGTCGACCTAAACCATCTCTACCCTTCGGAGGCTGCCGCCAACCAGGCAAAGAGCAATTATCCGCTCGGCATCGTGACGGGTACTCCTAAATTTGACAACGGCATATCGAAGGTGGGATACGGCATAACTTCCGGGGGTGCGCCGTTCGTGTTCGAGCCTGACGACGAATATAAGGGCGATTTTGCCCGTACGTATTTCTATATGGTGACATGCTATCAGAATCTCAAATGGAAGTACACGTGGATGACGCGCGACGGTGTGTACCCGTCGCTGCAGGGCTGGGCCATCGACCTGCTGCTGCAATGGCATCGCGACGACCCTGTCAGCCAGAAAGAACTGAGACGCAACGAGGAGGTGTACAAGATACAGAACAACCGCAACCCGTTTATCGATTATCCCGAGCTTGCCGAACTGATCTGGGGACGGCGCGTCGGTGAGGCCTTCAATCCTTCCTCGACACCCGATGTCGGCGGCGACCCGATTCTCGTAACGCCCGTGCAGGACATGAGTCTCGACTTCGGGCAGGTGGCTGTCGGACGGCCCAAGACCTCAAAGCTTTATTTCAAGGGTCAGAATCTGTCGGGATATCTCGAACTCACTCTCGCCGGCGAGGACAAGGATTGCTTCAGCCTGTCGGACGCGACACTGCAGGCATCGCTCGTCAACTCCGACGACGGATATTATATGACGGTCACCTACACTCCACGGCAGCTCGGCACACACACGGCGCGTCTGATTGTGCAGGACGGGGGCATAACGGGGTCGCTGGGTATAGGGCTCCGCGGGGAGTGTCTTCCAACTCCCACGCTCTCCAGGCTCGTGGCCACAGAACCTGTCGGTGTCACTTCCGATTCTTATACTGCCACCTGGCTCGTTCCTGAGAATGAGGACGAGGTGGTCGACTATTACATTGTGACACGTAATTCCTATCGTAACGGTTCGGTTACGACCGAAGAATTGCTGGCCGAGGACAATTCACTTGAAATCACCGGATTCAACGAGTCGGATTACGAGACCTATTACGTCCGGTCGGAGCGGCTCGGCTATCGCTCGGAGCCTTCGAATGTCATAACGGTTACACACACTTCGATAGGGGTGGTTGATTCCGACCTTCCGTTGGCTGTGGAGTGCTACGAAGGTTTTGTCCGATTCAGATGCGGTCAGCCCCACAGCGGTGCTGTTATTTACGACCTCTCGGGCAAGGTGGTTGTCGTTCTTCCGCAAATCAATCCCGATGACGAGCTTTCGCTCGCTCCCGGAGTCTATTTTGTAGTGACAGCCGAGCATCCGTCGCCGGTCAAGATCCTGGCGCGGTAGTCATTCAACGTCGGTGAGGCCGGCGGCGTCAAGGGCCTCGCGGCGTTCGACGCATGTGCCGCATGTGCCGCAGTGGTGCTCGCCTCCGCGATAACACGAATATGTGTGCGAGTAGTCTACGCCTAAGCGTGCGCCGCGCCGTGCGATGTCGGCTTTGCTGATATCGGTATAGGGCGCACGCAGGTCGACGCCTTCGTAAGTGCCTTCGGCTATTGCGCGGCCCATTGCTTTGACAAACCCGGGGCGGCAGTCGGGATAGATGGCATGGTCGCCGCCGTGGTTGGCAATCATCACCGCTTTCAGCCCCCGGCTCTCGGCGAGTCCTGCGGCCACGCTGAGCATGATTCCGTTGCGGAACGGCACTACTGTCGAGCGCATGTTCTCATCCTCGTAATGCCCCGAGGGGATGGCGTCGGCGCCGCTCAGAAGCGAACTCTCGAAATATCGGCCCATGAAAGCGAGGTCGATTTCCACTAATTCGATACCGAGCTTGCGGCAGTTGTAGCGGGCGCATTCCGCCTCGCGGGCGTTGTGGTTGGCCCCGTAGTTGAAGTTGACGGCTAATGCGATTGAGTCGGCATATTCATAAAGCATCGTGACGGAGTCCATTCCGCCCGACAGCACGATCAGAGCATCCTTCATAAGTTACAGTCCATTGCTTTTATGAGTCGTTCACGGGCCATAGCATGATGTTCGGCATCACCGTAGTTGGCAAAGGGATAGATGGATATGCCGCCTCGCGGGGTGAAAATCCCTTTTACCTCGATATATCTCGGGTCCATGAGCCTGATGAGGTCTTTCATGATTATGTTCACGCAGTCTTCATGAAAATCGCCGTGGTTGCGAAAGCTGAACAGGTATAGTTTCAGGCTCTTGCTTTCCACCATTTTGATGCGTGGAATATAGTTGATGACAATCCGGGCAAAGTCGGGTTGGCCGGTTTTGGGGCAGAGCGAGGTGAATTCCGGACAGTTGAGCGTCACGAGATACTCGTTCTCGGGATGCTTGTTGTCGAATGCCTCCAGAATGTCTGGTGAATACTGGGTAGGGTAGGCGACCCCCTTGTTGCCCAAGAGGGTCACGCCGTTTAGTTCGTCGTCGGTTCGCATTTTGTTTGTCATTGTTTTGCGGATGCAAAATTAGCTAAAAAAACTTTTAATGCGCTCCCGCCGTTCTATATGTAAAAATAAAAAAATCAGTTATGTTCTGGAGTGTCATTTATTTCATACTCGGCTGCGCGTTATTGGCCGAGATCATATATTGCCTGATTCGCGCCAACAGCACGTCGAACTACACCTACATGCTTACCCGTCCTTTCGGCCTCAATATAGGCACGTGGCCCGGAGCCTTTCTCCGCATCTTCCTGTGCGTAGCCATGCTGGCCCTATTCTACGTTGCCTGCCGCGACTTCTTTGCCTGACCCGCCGCACCTTTCAATAAAGCTTTGGTTTTCTGAAATGTAGATATATTAAGCGTTAGTGAGAGGGATGGCAGTCGTGGATGGAGTGGGGGTATTTGCCGTGGAGGGCGCGGTAGGCTATGTAGGGGGGCGGTACGATTGTGGCGTCCTCCAGTCGCAGGCCTTCACCGGCGGGGAGTATCCCTAAATGTAGGCGGTCGGTGTCGCCGTGCTTCCATGTGTCCACATTGTCAAGCGGGTCGACAAGCTCTATATGGTCGTTGTCCACCATCATCACATCCTCGCCTTCATAGAAAGTTATTCCGTCGAGAGCGTCCTCGCTTATGTTTGCCGAACCGATCTTTTCCCAGTCCCAGGCCTCCACGGCTGCTTTCAGATACAGGTGGGCGAAAAACGCCGTCTCTGTTTTAGCCACCTTTTTGGCAGTCAGCTCAGTGTCGCTGACCACAACGCGGACAATCTGGCTGTTAAGCTGCAGCGGGTCGTCGGCCACAAGCTGTGCGTATATATGCGATCCCCCCTCACCCGGGACTCTGAACACACTCCCCGGCTTCAGCTGTACCCTCTTGGGTGTCAGCTCCGGATCCTCAAGATAAGACTGTCCGTTGCGTGTATAGCATCTCTGATTGAATGCCAAATCAGTTTTTAATCCGGCGAGCTGAAAAGCGTTCATCAGTTGTTTTGATATGCAAATATAGAGGGTGTTGTGTATGAAAATGTCGAGATCTTTGATTTGGTCGTAGATATATTTATGCACAGTGATCGAATTGCCGGCATATTTTGAATTTGTATAATCAATTATACCTTCAAGTTCGCGATTATAGAGCATCGCATAGGATAGTCTTGTTCCGTGCTCCTTGCTTTCTGTAAAGGCAGGAACGAATGTCAGATAGTTGTTGTTCTTGCCGATAAAACCTTCGACAATTTTCCTGAAACGATTGCTTACGCAATATTGCTCCAATCCCACGCAAAGCGTTAGGTCGCAGTAAGAATACTTGGGGAGTGATAAGCGTAGAGTGGAAGGTGAATAAATGCTGTGCTTATACTTTTGGCATTCAAATACATCCATATCTACATCCACACGATAGAGGCAACCGGAATCTGTTCCCCATGTCTTAAAGTGAAGTGCAAAAAATTGATTTCTCATGTTGTCTAAATAATTATGGTTTGCTGATTTTTATTGTTGTTAGCATTGCTGTCACTCCTTAATCCAATGTATTTTTCTTAGCATAAGAGGTTCATTCATCACCGGATTGACAACTCGTTCAGTAAATTCAATTATGAACTGGTCTCGGGTTATGTTCTTAATATCCATTATGTTTGTGACATGTTTTAGAACCCACTCGTGATATTCAGTGGGATGACTTCCTCTATGGGGCATATACCGAATATTCCAGCTCTCATTAAGATTTAAATTTAATGGAGCGATTTTCTGTTCAAAAAGAGGTGTATAATATTTGTGTTTATTGGTCATGATGTGATGATTCTGATAATCTGTGGGAACAGATGTAGCCATCTTCCCGGTTCGTTTGGGCGTTTTTAATGTACCGGAAGCAGGGGGAGGATCAGGAGCATTCAACTGAGCTACAATTTCCTGTGTTTTTTGGCTTGACTGCTTGCCACTCCAGAAATTGCGGCCTTCTTTAAGCGCGGTGAAACCGCTTAAGAGTCCGTTGAGAGCGGCTCCGGTCAATCCGGATGTAAGTCCGGATTTTAAGCCATTGGACAGCGAAGTGGTCATTGATTCACCGGATATGAGTGAGTTGCCAAACCCGGTGATAAATCCGCTTGTAGCACCGATTGCCGCACCGGATGACATTGCTGTCATGAAACCGGATTTTGCAATACTTGATGCGGCACTTGTTACATTTGAAATCCCGGCTATTGGAAATAAGCTTGAAATCCCGGCTTCAGCCGCGCCTGCGGCTGCTCCTACACCAAAATATGCTGCTCCTTTGACAAAACTGTCCCATCCTCCGCCGGCGTCCATGACACTGCTCCAGTTGGTGATGAGATTCATTGAGCCTTGAAAAACGGCCATACCGAGTATAAGTGGCAGAATGCTTTCACCATCCTTATCGATATAAGCAAGGGGATTGTTAAGGCAGTAGCTGTATCGATTGAAGTTTTGAGGCATGTCGGGAGCCTGTACATATGGATCCGGCGAAAGAAATCTTCCGAGAGTTGGATCGTACAGTCTTGCGTTCATATTTATAAGACCAAACCACGGCAGGTGCTCATGCCCGGTGAACCCTCTGCCGATATAGAGGCTGTCGTTTTTTCCTGCGTTTATGTTTCCCCACGGATCATATCCGGTTGTTTGAGGCGTGCCTGACATAGTCCCTAAAACCTTGATTATACTGCCAAGGTAATCCCTGATTAGATACAGTTTCTCATTTTGGTCTTGTTTATATTGTAGGACTACAGGTGATTCATAGTAATCTCCGCCAAGATAAAGCCTTTCAGTGACTACTCCGTTCTCAAACAAAGCCTCGTAGCAATCTGCAATATAGAATTTCTTTAGGATTTCTTTTTCGCATTTTGAAACAGTCATAGAGGTTCTGTTACCGGAAGAATTATATGTCCAACCAGCAGTATACTCACCATTTGTTATATGAATAGGTCTTTGTCTTGTAGTATATTCGACATATTGTTCGGTTGCAGGGATCTTATCCTGTATAAAATCGACACTTGTGACGGCAAATGGTGATGCATTACAGCCGTAATACAGATTCCCGACATCTGATCTTGAAAGAATATTTCCCCCAGAGTCGTATTCGACTGTATGTTCTCCATGCGTCACCAGACGGTTGAGATTATCGTATCCGAAATTTTCTTTGCCAGATGATCCAGGGTAACCTGAGCGTTCAATGAGCGTTTTACGTAAAGGATCGAATTTATATGTCTGGTTTTGATGTGTGCAGAGGAACTGCTGCATTTCCCATCCGGGATTTACCCCGGGGACGGTTAGCCCATATGTCCCGATGCCTGGATTTATGGGTTTAAAAATATCAGAAATCGAATCAAGCGGTATGGAATCAACCTCGAATTTGGAGAGCGGATAGAAAAAAGGCCCTTTTACAACTCTGGATGACGGCATGCCGTATCTATCGTAAGTGTAAGTCTTAATTAATTGACCGGATTGGGCTTTTGTCACTCTTCCGAATACATCCTCTGATAATATGCTATAAATGGTGTCGGCGTTGTTGAGCAGAATTGCCTTCAGATGACCGTTGGAATACAGATAGTTTTCTGTCGCTTTAAGTCCAAGGGATGATATGTAACTGGCTTTTGACAAATTACCATTTTTGTAGTCATACTTGATTGACAGGGTAGAAGAATCACTAAAATGAATTATTTGTTTTAAACGCCCGAATTGATCATAACCCCTTATGGATTTATCTGCAATCAACAATCTGTCGTTTTTATCGTAAGTGAATGTATAAATACGTCCGTCTTCCGTTATCTTCTTTACTCTGTCGAAAGAATCATAGTCATAAGAGGTTAGGCGTCCTGCCGCATCAGTTTCTGTAAGAAGACGTCCTCTGTTATCGTATGTCCGGCATGTTTCACCACTATTTGGATCTGTAATCACAATATTATTACCGTATTCGTCGTATTCGAAAGATGTTGTGGTGCCTGTTGACGAATGTTTTATCGCTATTGGTTTACACTGGGAGTTGTAAGAGTATTGCACCGATCCTGAAGCATCTGTAACAGATATGAGGTTGCCCTGGCTATCATATGAGCGCTTGGTAGTCACACCAAGAGAGGTCGTTGTTACAGAGTTGCGCTCATAATAATTTTTTTCGACACAAATTGAGTCAATATAATGAGCAAGTACTCTGTCGAAGCAGTCGTATTCAAAGGTCTCTCGCCAATATTCAGGTTCGTTACGTTCATCAATATAGTATGGGCATGATATAGCGGATACTCTTCCGGCTCGGTCAAATTTGGTATCAACAGCGACTATGCGTCCGTCGAATCGTTTCTCCATTGATTTGACTGCTCTGCCCTGTGAGTCATACACAATTGTCCTTTCAGGTGATTCTGTGCTTCTTTCGATTTTAGACCAATGACGATTGTTACCCCCAGCCCACTCATAATAATTTGATGTAGCTGTCGTATCACTGCGGTTTTCATGCGTAATACGCCCAAGGCCGTCATACGTAAGAACGCTCACGACATTGTCGGCATCAGTTTTTTTACACATTCGACCGTTTTCATCATATTCATAAGCAACCGTTCTACGACCATAAGGATCGATCTCTGATGTTACATGGCCATACTTGTCGTAAGTATATGTTGTCGTAAGACTGTCAGCTTCCGTTTCACTACCAAAAATTATGGTTTCTGAGGTCATGTTGCCGTTATCGTCATATCCGTAGAGCTTACGGTGAGGAATTGTGCCATAACCAAAAACATCAGCAGATAATGGCAATCCGTTCCATATTGAATCAATATATTCATTCCTCATGTAACGTCTTTGTTTGCCTGACTCAGACCATGAGTTGTTAAATTCAGGTATACATCCCTGTGTGTATCCGGGACCGGTTTTATCAATTGTCAGATATGGATTCCATGAACCGCTTTTAAAGCCGTCCCACCAGTTTTTTCTGGATTCATTCAGTGTATTGCTGTAATAATTGTAGATATAAATGGTGGTGTCGGAATATTCAGTTGCCTGGTTAGTTTCTATTGACCTTGTCAGTTGTAGGGTTGCTGTGTTGTTATTTTCCCAATTCCATCGGAAGTTGTATCTGTTCTCCAGTCTACGTTTTGGGGTAGTCTCTGATACGAGGGAGTTTAATAGTTTTGCATCATAGCATTTGACTGAGGTTCCTTCCGGTGCGTTTTCGATAACTTTTGCAAAACCAAGAAATCCGAGACCCTGTCGATGCCCCACTGCATTCTCGTACTGATAAGACCGGAAATCAATGCTCTTACCTTCGACAAAAGTCTCAGTGGCAGTTACAACAGGAATAGGTTCGTCAAAGTTTACATAAGGAAATATCGCTCCACTCCCCGGCGTGTAAAGTTTCTCGACATAGGGTGTGTTTTTATCAGTAGTACGAGCATATGCCGTCTTTTCAATAAGACCCAGGCTGCCGCACATGTACGTAAGCATACCCTCATTGCCCATGTTATGATTGAAAGAATATCGTGAGTAATGAGAATCCTTGATTGCGATTAAGTCTACAAAAGAGGTTCGGCTGTTTGCCTCAACTGGAACCAGCATACTGCCTCTGAAGCAAAAGGCAGTGGATATAGAGGTGGGTTTAGAAAGACGACCGATACCGATGTAAGACGTGAATGTGGCATCGTTGTATTTTATTAGATCCGGTAGACCATCTGAGTCCACATCGCTTAAGATGTACTTAAAGTCGTCAGGTTGATATCTTGTGATATTCACAATCTGTCGGTGAAACCGTCCGTTACCTTTCGAATAATATATGGTCCATTGTTCTGATTCGCTTTTTGATGAAGGACTAACAAGCAAATCGACTAAGCCATCTGCGTTAAAGTCCCCAACATAAATTTGTTTGTCTGCAAGATCCGAAAGTTTGATGTCGCTTGATTCTGCAAACTTTCTGTGAGACATTGCCTTGCGAGGAAGAGCAATAAATGTGTGGCATGCCACACCGTTTTTGTTGATGTGGCATAAATCGGTCTTTCCGTCTCCATCAATGTCTATAGCCAGTAGTTTGTCGGAATTATTTGCTCGTTCACGCTCGCTACCGGTCATACATTCGTATAGTTCCAATGTTTCACCTTGGAAAACTACTTCTTTATTCTTTAGGCTGAAAATCCCGGTATATGAATTTGTCTCATAGCCGAGAGGCTTGTGTACTGACACAAATAGTGACTCCAAATACCCATCCCCGTCAAAATCTCCGGAATAAAAGTATTTAGGGACTATGCTCTTATTTTTGTTTTCGTCTATGAATAGTGTCTGTGTCTTAAATACAACTGAATCTGACGGTATTAGATTCGGTATCAGATTAGAAATATTGTCAATAGCATAATATTTAAATTTTATGTAGTTGAAGTATTTGGCTGAAGATGGGCCGGTATTGTCATTAATTTTTACGAGCATTTCACGCTGAGAACCACCCATATTCACTGTCATTAAATCCACGAAGCCTTTTTCTGCTTTAATGACTTTTGGTTTTAAATTATCTCCGCTGAGCGATGGATATATGTAGATGTCCTCATTTCCTTCATATCCAATTCCGAAAGCTGTTATGGATTTTCGAAACCAGGTGCTGTGAAGATGCCCATGGTAGCCTTTTGCTGGGAATACTGCCAATCCTTCTTCTTTTCCACCATACATAAATCGGCCTTTAACAGCTCTGAGAGGATGCGAATCATCCATCGTGTGATAGCTTTGGAAGCTTCCGGAAGTAGTGGAAAAGATGTTTTGTCCCGACAAGGTACCGTACTTAAATATTAAAGGGTTTAATCTTTGCCCTCCTGCGATATAATCAATTTGTTTAAGAAAAGTACGTCCGTCACAAGTATCATATAAGAGAGAATACTCAGAAGTCTTTTTGCCGTCAAATATTACAGAGATGCTTTTAAGCAGCTTGGTGATTGAGAACATTTGACCGTTTTTGAAGGTAAATGAATTGTCAGACCTTTGAGTGTAATCAAATTTGATCTCGGAATGGTTATAGCGGATAGCAGAAATCAGCCGTTCGTCAGACGGCCCGGAATAATCATATGTGATTGTATTGCCTAACAGGTCTGAATATGATGTTACATCATACTTAACGAGGTTTGAAGTATTTGTCTTTTCTCCGAACACGGCCATCTTTCCGTCTGGATAAAAAACTTCAAAATACTTTACTACGGAGCCTGAAAGATAGGCTTTGGCTCTAATTTTACCTATATATGTCTCATATTCAATATTGTCTCCATTGTCCGCAAGCATAATCAGTCGTTTCCCGTCCAGACTGAAAGCATCATCCCGCTCAAAATAGACTGCCGATGCGTACTGGTCAAAGTGAATTGACTTGTTGGCGCGTGTAATATATGACAATCCTGAAAGCATCCAGCCTCTACCGCATGTAGAATTGGCCTGCAGATTGTTATAAGACAAAAATAGTGAGGGTTGTACTCCATTAATGCCTTCTGGAACACCAATCGGTACATTGTATATTCTTGAACCGGCCGAGTTGACTTCAGAGGTGTAAGCTATGCTTCCGGGCACAGTGCCTTGCCATGGAGCACCAGCGTCAATTGGATAAGGATTGCCTTGAATTGAGTTTTGGTTTGCCGATAGAGATACAGATATGAAAAATGGCAAAAAGAACAGTATACTTCTTATCCACATATGAATGCTCATTTTTTTATTATTTTGTAGGTTCTTGTTTCTTCTCCGATAGCTACTTTTAAGAAGTATACCCCCGATGGGTTGTCCTCGAAATTGAAAATCATCTCATGTTCCAATGTTCGGCTGTCAATAATGCTGCCGGCAGTTGACAATATACAAGCTGAGCCTTCAAGGTCATTTTCAGTGCTGATGGTGACATTAAGTATTCCTTCGGTAGGATTGGGAAAAAAGCTAATAGAAGTTTCAGAAAAAATTTCTGACAATGAAGCTTTGGCTTTGCGTGGGGACTGCGTGCTTTGTGGCGTTGTTGTGTCGAGAATTATCTCACGGGTAGTTCTGTTCCCTGATGCGTCATAAGCATATGTTGCTTGACCGTATGCGGTCATTGTATTCACGACAAGAGCGGTTAAGAATAAATAGCACTTCATTTTTTAGGTATTATGTGGGTTGGAAGTTGTTGGCTATTTGTAGATGTAGTCGATGTTGGGGGTGGAGCGGCGGTAGTTGGGCATGCACATGCCGGTGCGGGCACCTATGTAGGTGGGATCGGAGATGTAGTAGGTGGAATTTTCGTAGGAGTAACGGTCGCCTTTGGCTGTGCTGTGCAGTTTGACGGCGGCTGATTCGTGGCCGGGGTAGTTGATGAGATGGTTTTCTACGCCTAACACATTCCAAAGCATGTAGGTGTAGAATATCACGCGGTCCTCGCAGTCGCATTTGGGGTAGAAGAGGAGCTCCTCAAGGAAAAAAGGTTTTTCATAGCCGAACTGTACGTCGTCGGTAGCGTAATCAAAGCCTGACTGCACGAACTGGAGCAGCCGGTCGACCGATCTGTTAAGGGAGTCGACCGGTAGTTGCGACTTGAGCTGGCTGACGATTTCGCGGCGTGTCTGCGGCGCGACAGACGACTGAGCGTACCCGGCTATATCCATCTGCGGATAGCGTTGCAGGACAGGGAAGATATTGGCGTTTATTTCGCCGCTAATAGACATGTCGCCGTAGCTGACAGTGTATTTGTAGGGTTTATAGGGGAGTTTCAGTTCGCCTAACTGAAGGTCGAGCTTCTCGCCGAGTTTGGCATCGCTCGGCAGCGTGCAGGTTGAGATGCGCATATTGTCGGACGGATTGCCGGCATCGGTGAAAACGTAGTATTTTTCGTTGTTGAACACCAGATATGGCCTGCCGTAGACAGTCTGTCGGAACGGCACGAGCAGCAATCCGTTGCCCGACTGGTCTTTGGCCAGTCGCACATCATAGCCCATGTTGGCCATGATGAAATGAATAAGCGAGGTGCGTGCGGTGTTGTGCGACGAGGCGAGAGTTTTTGCCGCATAAGCTTTAACCATCTCAAAAGTGAGATAGTCGTTGAACCCGTGGTCGCGTGCCTCGTTGCGTAGTTCGTCGACAAGCTTTTTTGACTGCTCGTCCTTGGCAAGAGCGCGCCATGCGGCTCCGAAATCGCTGACCGTGCCTCCGGTGACATGCAGCTTAGTCTGTGGCATGGCAAACGGCATTCCGTGGAAGTCGAAGGTCTCGACGGGTGACGGCTTGGGTGCGGGTGACGGCTTGGGTGCGGGTGACGGTTTGGGCGTTGGAGTGGGTTTGGATGCAGGCTTAGGTTGTGGAGCAGCAGGTTCGGGGCACTCCGGCTGGACGGCAGGCTTTGGATTGGGGTCGCGTTTCTCGCCTTTCAGGCTTTTGTATTCCACCCATTCGCCGTCAAGAAATTTGGCGTAGTCGGCGAGAATGTCTTCTTTGAATTGTTTGTAGTTCGACATTATTTCGTTGCGGAAGTCGGCAAACGACTTCGACGACGGAGTCGTCGGGGGCTGGGCATTGACGGCCGCTGACGAGCCTATGGCCGCCGCGAGAATTATAGCGATAGTATGATTGCGTCTCATAAGGGTGGATTTATATTGATTTGGTTGTGTCCGGGACCCGTTTGCCGGGACCCGGACTGATGAGGAGTGTTTTCAGCGCGGATTATTCGAAACCCTCGCGTACAAATCCGGCAATCTTGTCGGCGTGGGCGCGTGTTATCTCGGCTTCGGCAGCTGCAGCCTCAAGGGCGCGGATGCGGGCTTTCGAAGCTGCGTCCTCGTTGACAATGTAGAACGACTGCAGCTCGTAGGTGCCGTCGCCGTTTTCACGGATGATCGAATAGCTCTCGACCAGCTCGTTTTTGATCTCTGTCTCTACGAGACGCTCGTAGGCGCTGAAAAAATTGTCGTATTCGGTCTCGGCGTTTGACCCGTTGCCCGACAATTCGTTGATCACTCTGCCTTTGAGCGTGCTGCCGGCAGTCTGCGCATAGTTGATAGCCGCGCTGTTGGCCGCCATCTGTTTGCCCACATTCTTCGACTTGAAGTTTGAGGCGAACCCGGTGAATTCGCGGGCGTTGTCGCCCATGGCGTTGAGCTTGTCGTAGTGGGTGAGCAGAGCCACTTCAAGGGTGCGGGAGCTGCCAAACAGTTTCCAGCCACCCTTCTTGTATTCTTTGAGTTTCTCTTTCTTCTCTTTATTCAGGGCTTTGCGAAGCTCCTTCGAGGTGTCGGCACTGACAGCTGCCGGAATCAGAAGGCAGAGAGCCAGAAGAAATGCGATGATTTTTCTCATAGTTGTGGAGTATTAATGGTTAGTTTTCGGTTGTGGACGGGGTGATTATCACCGGTATTACCTTCACGTTCATGCGGCTGTCGCGGCGACGGCAGTTGGTGAGCCATCGGGCAAACGATTCGTAGCTTTGTGAGCGTGGTATAAGGTCGCCGTTCGACACATCGACCCCCTTTGTAAATTCGTTGGGTGAATAGACTACGTAGATGAGATTGCGCTCCGAGGGCATGTCGGTGGTAAGCGTCATTTCGTCCGGCCGTCCGAACTGCGGCTCGCCGTAGCTGCTGTCGAAGAAGAGATATTCCTTGCCGTGCTTTACGCGAATGCGTCCGTCGGTGGTCGACAGATAGGGCAGAAGCGTGTAGACCGTGCGGTCGGCTCCGACGAGATACACCGCTGTGTATCCGTCGGCCGGGGCCTGGAACAGAAGCCGCAGGTCGTCGCCCGACCGGAAGCGCGTGTCGGCATATCGGCGTTCGCACCCGTTGCGGAGCACAAGGGCCTCGAAGTCGACGGCATCATTTGAAATAGCCTTGGCCGTGCCGGCCACGCGGCATGTGACAACGATATTGCCGTCGGAGTCGTGGTCGTAAGTGTATTCGGGCTCAGAGGTGTCGGCAATCCACTCGCCTTTGACCTCCGTAGAGCTGAGCGACGAGAAGAATGTCGATTCGCCACGGCTGTCAAGCGACTCGTCCTGAATGGTCGACTGCGACAATAACGTGCCGAACTCACGGGCTATAGCCTGCAGGCGCGCACCTTCGAGCGCACGCGACTTGCAGTAGTCGCGGCTCATCGACCCGTCGCCGTAGAATGTGAAATCGCCGGTGACTTTCCTGACGTTGTCGGCCAGGGCTGCTGTGGATGCAAACGCCACGGCTGCTGCTAATATGACACGGAATAATCTCATTGCACAAGTCGTTTTGACCGCCACCGGTCGGTCATTTGTCCAGAAGTGGTGGCCGTTGGTGTCTGAGGCTTCCTGATTGACTCGTTGAACGATGACTCATATTTCACCTTGTCGGTCACGTAATCGCTCAGTTCCTTCAGTGTCACGCGGCCTTTGCTTTCCTGCAGCTTTTTGAGCAGGTAGTAGGTGAAGAGGCCGTGGTTCTTTTCGGTGAAAGGCGAAGCCGTCTCGTTATCGGAGGTGGCACACAGGACAAACATATTGCCCTGCGGGGCCGCTTCCTTGGGCTTGATTGCGACAGCTCGTTTCTCGGTGAGCATCCCGCCGTCGCGACGTGCGCCGCTGAAGCAGGCATCGACAAACACCATCACCGACTCGGCTTTGAGCTGTGCGAGTTCGGAATAGAGCTGGTCGAGAGGATAGCATGTGCGCGACACCTGCGGGTCGCCGTCGACGGGAAGCAGGAACGACTGCTTCGTGCTTTCGTCAGGCATGCCGTGACCGGCATAGTAGACGATTATGTCTGACGCTCCGTTCAGAGCCTCGGCTTTGTTCTGCAACTCGCTCATGGCGCTCATCATAACGGCCAGTCCGGCATCACGTTTATGGATGATGTTGGCCTCGGGGATGCCGAGAGTCAGTCGGCAATAGTCGGCAAAAGTCTCGCCGTCGTGCAAGGCAGACTGAACACCGACCGAATTGGTGTAGTTTTCGTTTGCCAGAATCAGCGCGATTGTGCGCGGGGCCTGACGTTTCGAAACCGGAATGTTCTCGTCGACATCCGACTTATGTGTGATGACGAACTGCTGTCCTGCACCGGCATTGTTGCGATGATCCTTCATCGCGGCCGGCTTGAGTATCGCGGCGAAGTCGATCGATATGTCGGTCGGCGCGGTATAGTTGAGCGAACGTTCGTTGTCGTAGGTGTACGATTTGCCGTTGGCGGCCATGAAAGTTATCGAGGCCAGACGCACCTGGTCTTCGTCGATGAAATATCGCGCCCCCTTGAAGCGAACGGCGTTCCAGCCGTTCTTGAAATTCTCGGCCTCGTTGTCTTTCAGAGGCACGTGCAGATACACCGGTCCATACGATGTGTTGATTTTGAATACTTCGTTCGCGGCATCATACGGCTCAAGTCTGATGTCGTTGAGCCGCAGCTTGTTGCCGTAGGTCTGCAGGTATTCGTCGGCGCATTCGCGGTTTACGCGGTCATACTCGTTGCGGATGGTCTGGTCGTTGACGCGGGCCTTGTATGCATCCATGGTCTCGAATTCGTCCTTTTCAACCCATTTTGCCAGAGCGTCGGTGATGCGTGCACGCGAGAAGTCGGAATATGACGGGGCTTCGTTCAACGCCACATCGTCGCTGCGCCCGAAGTTTGTTGACCCGTGGTCATTATAGCTGACCGTTCCGGGCATGAACACATTGTCGAGAGCGTCCTGTCCCATTATGATAAGCTTTTCGTTGGTCTTCTGGAAGTTTTCTTTCTCTTCCATGCACAGGTAGCACACGCCGAGCATCTTCAGATACTTCATCGCGTTGGGGTTGGAGGCCAGGACCATGCGGAACTTGTCGGCGGCGGCTGCGAAATAGTTCTTGGACTTGCGGCGCTGCCTTGCGGCATCCTTCTCGCTGCTTTCGGTGATGGCCTGGTTGAAGAAATTCACCCCCTGGTTGTAGTAGCACAATCCTATATGTTTGTTTGTGCTCATTGAGTTGGGGTGGATTTCGTCAAGATGGTTGTAAATGTTCAGGGCCTTTTCGTATTCGCCCTCGTCCTCATAGAGTTTGCCCTGCATGTTCAGAAGCTCTTCGTCGCCGGGCGCGAGAGCCAGGGCGTGTGTCAGAAACTCCTGCATCTGCTCGCCGCGCTTGCCCTCCTCGCATATCTTCAGCGCGATCTGTGGCAGCTGTCGGTTGGCGGGATACACGGTTATGGCGTCGCGCATGGCTGAGAGGCCGAGGTCGTACTGCCGGTCGTTGAGGCAAGCCTGCCCCATGAACATGTACACATTTTCGCGCTGACGGGAATCGTCGGTCGAAAGATAAGTCTTGAAATAACCGATGGCCTTGTCGTATTCGCGGGCGTTGTAGGCGCCGGAAGCGGCGATATAAGCCACCATAGGCAGAATCTGCGGATCGTTCTCCCAAGTGTCGCCCTTGAAGGCGTCGAGTGCCTGGATATCGAGGAATGCGCGTGCATAGCGGGTCATTGCCGGCGAATCGTTAATTGACGAATAGTAGAAAGCGCCTCTGAGAAGTTCGCCGTCGATTTCGCGGAGAAGTTCGCGCGTGCGGAGCCATTGCGGCGATGCGGGTTGTCCGGCGAAAGCCTTGTGGGCTTCAAGTGATTCCTCATAAGTCTGCCATGCCATCGGATAAACGGCAGAATCCGGCTCGCCCTCGAACTTCATCCATTTGAGCTGTTTGAAGCTTTCCGACGCGCGGTTGAGGAGAGAGTCGGGAGTGATGACCACCGTGCTGTCGGCGGTGATGGAGTCCGTCGGAAAGCCGGCGGCAGGGAGGAGAGAGTCACCGGCGGCCGGCGGCATCTGTGAGATGGCGCCGGCTGCCAGTGACGAACATGCGAGAATCACAATAAATTGTTTTTTTCTCATTTCGTTGTTTGAAGTTGTTTTGACTGATTACAGGTAAAACAGAAAATATTTGTGCATTATTATGTAGGGCTGCACCATGGTGCAGCCGTCCCGGCAAATGCTTGGACTATAGATTGTCAGAATGCGTCGACAAACGTAAAGTCGACTGTTATGCGTCTGAACTCGCTTCCCTTGCCCTCGGTCACGTTGATGTCATAGCGGTAGTCGGTCTGCATGTCGGCGAGCTTGGCTATGTTGTCGGTCAGGTAGTTGTGCACGCCGTAGGCGCGGAGGAACGCGAGCTGCTGGTTTTCGGTGATCTGGTCGCTGGGGTGGATGGTGACAGAGCTGATCTTATCCTTGTCATAAACAGGCTCATCGACTATGTCGCCATAGCATCCGTCGTAGATGATACGGCTCACGATCGGAGTGGCGTCGGCGGTTCCCGAAATTTTCACTTTGAGCTTCTTGCCCTGTTTCAGATATTGTGCAAGATCGCCTTCCATGGCCTGGCTGACGAGCTTGAGCATCGAGCTTGCCGCTCCCGACTGCTCGGCACGGTATTTCCCCGGAGCGAAGTCCTCGACTGCCGTGAAGTCAGGCTCCACCTCGTAGGCGAATTTCACGTTGTAGTTCAGGATCTTGTTTCCGTCGGCATCGTAGTCGGGGATGATCTGTGAATTCACCGATATATTGGTGTGGTCCGATATGACATTCTCAGACTTTGCCTCGGCTATCACCTTCTCGCGGACTTCCTGCAGGCGCATCTCTTCCATCTGCTGCTGCTGGATGAGCGTTATCGACACGACGTTGTCTGCATCGCTCATAAAGTTGAGGGGCACACGGTTGATGTTGTTGAATGTGTAGCTCTTGCCATTGGCGCTGTTAAGCACTTCGGCATAAATAAGTTCGAATTTGTCGTCGGCCATGACTCCGTACTTGGCGTTGCGGAACTGCAGGTCGCCGGCCGAGTTGAATGCGCCGAGGTCGGATTCGGGCACAGGCAGGTAGATCGAGGGCATATTGTCGAAGTCCACCTGAAGCACGCCGTTGCCACGGTCGTAGCTGCCCAGTCCGACAGTTGCCATCGAAAGCATGTCGGGGGCCAAGCGTGTGGCGGCTTCCTCCTCATAGAGGCGCAGCTGGTTGGCTCGGGTTTCGTCGTTGACACGGGCCTGATACTGTTCCATGGTCTCGCCCGGCATCATCTTCAACCATTCGTTCAGGCGCTGATTGGCTTCCTCCTGAACGAGGCGTCCGTAGTAGGGGGCGAGGTGTGACATGCGCTTCACATCAAGAGCCCCGGTGGTGGTATATGCCATAAGCGGCTGTCCGTCGAGGTCGCGGATGAAGCGCACCATCGACACGGCCCCGGTCGGCACGTCGATGTTTTCGCGGTCGGACGGGTCGAGAAGGTTAATCACCTGTATATGGGTGGGCGACGTGGCCACGGCCATGTATTTGCCGTCTGAGGTATAGGAGCATGAAAGACCTTCGCCAACGTCATCGAGCGACTTCTTGATAAGGAACGAGCGGGTGTCGTAGATGTTGAGTATGCCGTCCTCTGTGATGACCGCAAATTCGGTGTTGTCCTCGTTGAAAGTCATGTCGTTGACTTTGACCTCGAAGTCCCACGACTGTCTCGGTTTTTTTGTCTCGAAATTGTAGACAGTGACTTTCGGTCCCATGCTGACGACCAGATAGTAATTGTTGGAGCTGAGCACGATCCCGTCCACGGCACTGTAGGGCAGCCGCATCGAGTCGGTAAACTCGCGTGTGCGCCGGTCGAAGCTCATAAGTCCGCGGTCGGTTGCTATAAGTATGTTTTTCAGGTCGGGGGTATAGGCGGATGCGAACGGGTTGCCGAAATCCTTGCGTTTGAGTTTGAAGAGTTTACGGTTGTCGTTAGATATGCCCATCAGTGCGGCTTCGTTGTTTTTCTTGTCGGCGCCGACAACCAGGTATTCGTTGCCGATAGGGCTTACGTCGACATCGAGTATCGCTTTGCCCTCGTAGACGAGAGGCGTTCCGCCGAGGGTGGTAAGTGTCCGGAGGTCATAGGCGTACATGGCCGGACCGAATACCGCAATTCCCTTGGGCGTGATCTTGATGCGGTCGAAGTGGTATTCATGGCGTTTGGGTTCGCTGGAACTTTTCTCTTCGGTTTTGTCCTCGGCATGGAGTGCCAGAGGCAAGGTCGCGGTTAGAAGCGTGGCCGCGATGGCCTTGATTGTGTTGTGTGTCATACGAAATGTGGATTGGTGAATATGTCGTCGTTAAGAGGCGAGGGGTGCTGAGAGGGGGCGGGAGATTAAAGAAATTGCAGGTAGACGGGGTATTCGGCTTCGCCGTCGGCCGTCGGTTCGGGGCGGCGCATCGCCTCGCGCACAGCGTCGATAACTTCGTCGAGGTCGAAATAATAGTGGGTCATCACAATGAAGTGACGTTCGTTATTGCCGAGCCCGTCGGGTTGTGCCCGCATGATGTATTGTCCTGGAAGCACCACATAGCATCCCACAGGCTGTCCTATTTCGGAGATTTCCACGCTGTCGGGATGCAACGTGTCGATTTTCAGGACGTTGAAATAAACAGGATGTTCCATTGTGTTTCGCATCTCGAAGCGCAGACCGCTGCCCTCTATCGAGTCGTGGCGTACCTCTACCGGAAACGGCTCGTGCATACCGTTGTTGTAGCAGCGTATAGTCGAGCCTATGAACTCGCCGAGTTTCTGCGGGTCGACCTGAATATTCTCCGAGGCAGGGTCGAACACGGTGAGTGAGCGGGTCACCTTCCCTTTTTCGATATACACCATCGACTGGGGCTTGTTGCTTTTGCCCATCCGCAGCTTGCTGTTTATGGCGCCGCTGTTCGAGCTGGCCTGGCGTCGTGCGGCGAGCATCACCTGTGTCGGAGTGTATTCGCCGGGTTTGTCGGCTTTGTAGATCTTTGAGTCGCGGGAGTCGAGTATCTCCACCGACTCGCCCTCTCCGATCAGGATAAGGTCGGCGGCTCCGAGTTCTTGTCCGACAGCCGCCTCGCCAATCTTTCCGGCGTGCTTGACCTGAACATGGCCGTTGAGGCTGTAAATCGAATAATGGGCGAACGCCGCAATCGTTGTCAGTGCAGCCGTCAGCATCACGGCCATGAGCCGTAGGATGTTATGATGTAGTCTCATATGATTGTTGTTTGTATTTTCGTAGTTTTTCGGAGATAAGTTCGATAGTTGCCGACACGCCTGTCCATATGTCGAGTGCGAAAAATCCGAACGTCAGCATCAGCAGCGACATCGACAGGTCGACAATCAGGTTGTGGTCGATAAACAGCCAGTATCCCACGCGGATGAGCAGATACAGGATGGCTACCTGTACGAAACGCAGAATCAGACCTTTGGCTTTGCCGGGAATTTCGAAGCTTATCAGTATCATCAGAAAACATAGCGTAAGAGCCAGCAGATTGTTGGTCGTAGGTGTAGCGACGCTGAAATACAGGCCGTTGAGGATAGTGCTGAGAGCGTAGCAATGAATTTCGATTCCCGGTGTGTCGGGTGCCAGCGGCGTGCGGTGATGGTCGTCGGGGGTGTCCATGTCGCCTATCATCACTATGCGTCCGCGTAAGTCATCGGCGTGGCGTGCGATATCGTCCCACTTTATGACTCTGAATGTTCGCGACGGATAGCATATCAGCTCCTGGGAGTTGCCGCGCCGCTCCATCCTCCCGACTGCTTCAGGGTTGTAGAGGCGTGCTATGGCCACCGGGAAAGAGTCGATGGAGTCTCCATTGCCGAGGGGATAGCTTGTGCGGAAGTGCCGTACGGTGCTTCCGGCAAATTTCATTATCAGGTTCGGTGCGCCGTGCGGAAGGTATGATATGCTGTCGTAAAAATAAGAGGTGTCGCTGATGCGGAACAACTGTTGCTCGGGTACAGGTGCGGTGCCGTCGAGATCGATGTCGGCCACCATCACCAGGTTGGGACAGCGGCGTATTGCCTCAAGGAGCCGCCAGTCGCCTTCGCGCTCGTGCATGAACGAAACGTCAAGGCCCACGGCTGCCGGTTCGAAGTCGGGGATGGCTTCGAGCAGATCGGTGACATCCTCGCGGTCGGTATCGGCTATGTCAACGATGACAATGTCGCGGTCGAGGCTGCGCACGTTGCGCGAGTCGGCCACGATGTTGTAGAAATCGGTCATGTTGAAGTCAGTGCGGTCATGGCTCGATATCAGCGTGGCGGCCGAGAACGAGAACGGCTGCATCAGCACCATCGACAGTGCAAAAGCCAGAATGGTGATGCCCAATGCCTTGAGCAGTACCGATGATGACGGATGTATATGTCTGAACAAAGGCGACATGCAGCTCCAGAGTCTTCCGTGGCCTTCTTACGGCTGACGATTGCTATAAATTGCACATGTGGCTTACGGGAAGGCCGGAGTCCGCAGCCGGAATGTTGATAAGGATGTGTTGTTGTCAAAATTGCGCGTTAGCGTCTCGCAAAGTTAACACAAAAACTTCGATTTGCAACAATTTTGTAAATAAAAACCCCTGAAAGTCCGAATTAAGATAAAAACGATCGGGGCTGCCCCTGTATCAGTTGACTGGGGGCAGCTCCGATCGGAGCGGATTGTATCTATGTGAAAAAAACGTGGCGGTCAGTGGCGCGGGTGTCCGCCGGGAGGCGGCCCCATCGGGCCTCCGGGAGGGCCTTCGCGGAAAATGCTGTTGCTCTTAGGTTCGTTGCCTTTGCCGAATGTGTTGAATTTGTAACTCAGCGTCACCATAAAGTAACGTGTGAGCGAGTTGTAACTCTGGTCGTCTATATAGTTTGGAGTCTCGTTGCGGCTGATATTGCTGCGCTGCTGCAGCAGGTCGTAGGCCTTGAGTGTGACGGTGGCCTGTTTCCCGCGCAGGAACTGGTATGAAATCGAGGCATTCCACATCCATTCGTCGCGGTCATATCCGGCAGAGTATCCGCGTGTCGCCGAGAACGACAGGTCGGAATTGAGGATGATGCCTATCGGCGTATAATAGTAGGCGTCAAGCATGCCCCCGAACGAATGCACGGTCATGTCGCGTGACGACGACAGAGAGTTGTGGGTCAGCTGCAGCGAGTAGCGCGGCCGCAGCTCTATCTGCAGGTTGTCGGGACGGAACGATATTCCCGGTGACTCGTTGAATCTGAACGAAGTGCTGACATTGCGCTCGTTGTCGTTGAATCCCACGCCACGGTTGCCCATCACGAACACGTGGTTGGAGAACTGCCACAGCTTGCTGCGTCCGAGCGGCATCGAGAACATGTTCATCAGGCGACCGCTCCACACGCCGTTGACGTTGGTATATGTGGTGGTCTGTGCGCTGGTAGTGTTGTCGAACGATGTGCGGGAGATGATGGAGTTCTGTGCCATCTGGACGTCGGCCATAAGCATTATCGACCTTTGCCGTTCCTGATTGAAGTCCTGGAATCTTACGCGCAGGCTGTGTGTGAACGTAGGCTTGAGTTCAGGGTTACCGATGACGATTTTCATAGGATCCGACATGTCGGGAACCGGCTGCAGCTGAGTCATAGAGGGCTGTGACGAGCGCCCGTTGTAGTGGAGGTTGATCGACCGCTGCTTGCCCATACGGTAGCGGTAGCGCAGAAACGGTGCGAAGTTCCACACCCAGCGGGTAGGAATGCTCTTGGCGTCGTTGATAAGGTTCTCACTTTTCGACATGCTCGGTACGAGAGACAGTCCGAGGTCGATATTATGGGTCTTGCTGACGTGCTTGTAACCCACACGCAGGTCCTGGCTGAGGAATTTGTTGCGGAATCGGTTGCTCAGGTCGGCGTTGAACACTTCGTCGTCATAGGCTTGTGCGGCCTCGTAAGCCTGCGCGGCAGTTCCGTGCATCATGGCATAGTCGAGCCGTGCGGCGCGGTAGCCCGCGTAATCGGTGCCGGCATCGGCAAGTGCGTCGGCGAAAACCCGGTCATAGACGAGTTTGTCGGCATCGTTCCATCTCATATTCATCCCGTAGGCGAACGTGAGGAAGTTGCCTCGCGAGGGGTCGCCCAGCGGCTCGGTCCAGGAAAGGCGTGTGCGCAGATTGTTGCTCCATGTGTGGTTGTCGCTACGCTGGTCGTACACGTCCACGGAGTCGTTATAGAGGTAGAAAATATTCCGGGAATAGCTGTCGTCGTCTTCGCGGACATTGGAATGGCTGTAGTTGGCCATTACCGAGAACGATCTGCCGCGTCGCGAGCGGAAGTTGTGGTTATAGATCAGCCGTGCGCCGAATTCCCACGAGTCGCCACGAGAGTCGTCGGTGTTGAAGCTTCGGCTCACGGGCGAACGCAGGGCGTCTCCGGCCATTGCCAGCGTGGAGTCGATGCTGTAGGAGTGGTTGTGGTTCCAGCTCATCCGTGGCCGGAAGTCGAGAGTGTTGAATGAGTCGGGCTGCCATTTAAGCCGGAAATCGGCGCGCAGGTTCTGCCCGCGGTCACGCGAGGATTTGCCCATCGAGGCATATGACGAGGAGTCGGAGAATAAGTATTGGCGTTCGGTTGTCTGGCGTGTGTTGCGGTCGGTGCGGCTCCACATCACGTCGCCTCCGACACGGAATATTTCTTTGTTGCCCACGTTGAAGTTCAGTCCCAGCGACTGCGAGGTGGTTATGCCGTTGTCGCCTCCGAAACGGCGGAAGCGGCCCGAGTTGCCGTCATTGAATCCGAGCTGGTTGATGTTGTTGGCTGCGCCGAGTATGGTGAACTGGTTGTCGCCGGTGAAACGGCTTATATTGAATTGTCCTAAGTATCGGTCATCGGTTCCGTAGCCGCCTTCGACAGTCCCGAACCAACCCCGTTTCATGTTTTTTTTCACAGTGAGGTTTATCACCGTTTCGTCCTCGCCGTCATCGACCCCCGTCATACGGGCCAGGTCGCTCTTGCGGTCCACCACCTGCAGTTTTTCGATCATGTCGACAGGCAGGTTCTTTGACGCCACTGTCGGGTCGTCGCTGAAAAACTCCTTTCCGTCGACGAGTATTTTGGACACATCCTTTCCGTTGGCCGTGATTTTGCCGTCCGAACCGACTTCTACGCCGGGCAGACGTTTGAGCAGGTCCTCGACCACGGCGTTTGGCTGAGTCTTGTAGGAGTCGGCGTTGAATTCCACAGTGTCTTCCATCACCTTTACCTGAGTTTTGACACCCACCACGGTCACATCTTTGAGCATCACCGACGATTCGCTGAGTCGGAGCGGATTGAGACTGATGTTGGAATTGTCTACCGTGATATTTGTCATTGCCGGACTATAGCCGACATATGAGGCTTCGACAATATATTTGCCCTTGTTCACACCGGAGAGGCGGTATGCACCGTTGAGGTCGGTGACGGTGCCTTTTACAAAAGAGGAATCACGTGGCGACAGCAGGCGCACGGTGGCCTGGATAAGCGGCTCTGAATTCTCGTCCACCACCTTCCCGGTGATGTCGGCGGCCGACAGAGCCGCTGAAGCCGCCGAGGCCGCCACAATCCCCAAAACTAATCTTTTAAGACCTTGAAACATTGTTAACCTTGTTAGTTGTTATCCTTAGTAGCTTTATGAAGAACTGTAAGAATAGACCCCGTCTGTCGCCGAAGGTTTAACACAAGGTTGACCAAAAATATGTTAATCGGAGGCCGTTTGTCTGCCAATGCCTCCTTTTCGCAGGGTCGCAACTGAAATCAGGGAGTGAATGATTAATAAATTGGAGATGCATTAAATAGTTCCATTCCCTCTAACAAGGCTATAATTATCTCAAACTATTGTTGTTGATTTATATTTTTGGAATTACTGTGGAATTTCCTGACAATTCCACCCTTTATTCCGCCCTTTTAGTTTCATTGCGCTGACGTATAAGATTAAGTCTATTTATCAAAGCTTCCTCATCGGTATCCGATTCTTTACTGAAAAAGTATGTAGGTATAGTTTGATTGTCGTCAGTACATATCAATTTCAGGTCTTTTAGTTCCATTATAAGATACATTCCCATGCTCTCCTTTCTTGAACTCAACGTGGTCCTCCGACTCACGCTGATGTTTAAGTTGTTCGATTGTATATCTGGGCATAATTTGAGGTTTTAGCTATTGCAAAATTAAGGAAAAATGAGATATAATATTCGAATTGAAGTGTATTTATGTATCTATACGTATAGCCTAATACCCATTATACCGAAAACAAGAGAACTAATGGGAGGGCAAATATAATTAAAAGTCTTAATATTAGTTTATTATAATTTTGAGCAAATTCCGATGATTTCCGAAAATTGCGCTTTTAAGTGTCACAGGCAAGGACTGAAACTTATTACACAGTTCTTCCACGCTATTTCTTATTCCATATTCAGTGGACATTCAATAAATCGCCGAAAAGGCGATAGTAAATTGCGTTTCATTTTAGATTAAATTTCAAGCATAGGGTACGTTACCCTGTTCCTGGCAAGCCGGGTAACTTTTTGTCGCATCCGATTAATAAAAGCCAACGGCTGAGGCCATTGCTTCTATCGGTGGCGTCTGGTTTAGAGACCGTGTATATTCCCATATGCCGGGAGCAACCGCAGTTGAGATTGAACATAGACATTTCTTTCTGATTGGTCTGCGTGTGGTTTGAGCGGCAAAAGCGTTTGAAGGTCTCCTTATCGAACCCACTCAGACCATTGTAGAACGCATCATATTCGGGATATGCACCCGGGACGAATGGCATTTCCCCATCTGTCATTGTGTCTATGTTGTAACGTGACACATCCGGATGACGATTCGGAATGACGCCTATTTCCCATGTTCAGTACCCTATAAAATAGGGTCCCCGGCTTCTATTGGAGGAGGTGTCATGTTCAGGTATGCACCAACTAAGCTAATGTCATTTGACGGGTATCTACATCTCAATGGTGTCATTCTTGCAGGAGTGCTGACAGACTTCTACCGTGATTATCACCGCAATTACAACTGGGGATCAGGATTTTCGGTCAAGGCCGGCTTGAACTGGGCATTATCGGATGACAGAATATCTGTCAAGATTGCAAACCAATTTTACAAAATATACACATGGAGTGGTTATGATGCGAACTACGACTGGTCGTTAACCCCCGAAGGAAAGCCGGTGGATGTTCAGGGTGACGCCTCCCATTCATCGTTCAATCATCTTGAAGCATCTGTAAATTATCGTTTGTGGAAGCGTCTTTTTCTGACCGGCGGCATTGATTTTTATTCGAGAAGAACGGAATATACCGATATGTCAATACGCATGGACAATACCATTATAAGCAGTCCGATTGTCCGCAGCAAACAGTTGGGTTTTCATTTGATGTTGACATATAAGCTGTAAGAGATAGTGTCTAACCTATGTGCAATTTAAATCAATCTATCAGAAAGATAAATAATTGTTGCCATATATTTTTGATTAAAACTATTCTATTTTAATAATTAATCTTAATATTATTTTAGACAACCTCAAGTCTGATAATGATATAACTCGATTTTCTGCCGCATTTAAGTCAGTTAAATTCAAGGTATGCTGTTATGTTTTACCTATTCAGTTGTATTTATAGTGTATGGGCAATAAGACGTTCATAGATACATTTGTCGAGCTTCAGAATAAGCTCCATCGTGTCGCAACCCAACTTCTCAATGATCAGTCAGAGGCAGAGGATGCGATTCAGGATACTTTTTGCAATCTATGGAACAGTAATTTGCCTGAAACATCAGAAGAAGCCCGCTACAAACTCTTTGCTGTTTTGAGAAACGTCTGCTTGAATAAATTAAAGAAAAAGCAGCGTTACACTCAAATTATGGATAATGACGTAATCCTACCAGAAGAACAATATGAGGAATCAGAGCGAATTAAAAAACTGCTGTTCAGTTCGCTTACACCTCTTCAAAAGAAGATACTCCAAATGGTTGTGTCAGAAGATATGGATTATGAGGAAGTCGCAAGGCGTCTGGACTTATCCGTAGAATCAGTTAGAATGAATGTTTGTCGAGCGCGAAAGAAAATGCGTGAAATTTATAAAAGGATTTAATATGCAGAAACAAGAGAATTTATCAATTACAGAACTTGAAGCTCTTGCAAAGGCCTATATTGACTGTAAGCTTTCACGACAACAAGAGAAAGAATTGGAACTTGTGTTGTTGAGTTCACGTCACAGGTCTCCTTTAATCGACGACTGCCGTAGAATCATGGGATTACAGGAATTACTTGTTTCTACAACAAAGTCTGATTCAATCTCCGATAAAAAGATAACTTCACCTGTATGGTGGAGAAAATCTATATATCGGATAAGTGCTGCCGCTTCAATAGCCATATTGGTCTCAATATCTGTTATTCTTTGGAATAGAGATAGTGGGAACAGAGATAAGTATCTATCACAAAGCAATGTTGACGTATCAGTATATGTAAACGGCGAGAAACTTGGGCATACCGATGCTTTATCCGCAGCCCTAACGACTCAGCAACAAAGTATGCTTATGATGAATGAGATAATTAATGAATCAAAGCAAGAGGAAAGTATGAGCCTCCGGCAAATGACCGAAATAAAGAATTCAAAATGAAAAGATCGCTGTTTATAATCATATTCATCAGTTTAGCCGCAATATGCTGGGGAGCTCCGCCGCGTCTTGCAAGTGAAACGATTTTCAGTCGTACTGAAATAAAGACAGACGGACATAAATTCATCAGTAACAAAAGTAGAGACAATTATTTCAGAAGTGTCACTGCTTATAACGACAAAGCATTACTTGCTGAAATTAAAAAGCAGGTCTTGAAAGATAAGTCACGTGCATCTGATGTTGTGGAAGGATATAAGGACGGGAAAGAATATATAATTCTGAATATCCCTAACAACGGACATACAATCAACGTTGGCTTTTGGTGGAACGTCAACGGATACTGTCATTTATTCATCCAATCAGAGTTGGCTGCTTTTGAATAACTTATAATTGAATTAATATGAAACGTTTTCTTATTTTGGCACTGGTTATAAAACTAAGTGCCGGGGTAGTCATTGCCCAAAGTAACGATACTATAAAGGCTCAACAACTTAATGAGGTTGTCGTTAAAGCCTCTTATAACACTGCCGATGCTCGCAGTCTGAAATTTACCCCGACTTCCAAACAGAAGAATTCATCTCAGAATGGTATTGACCTTTTACGCAGGATGGCCATACCTCAAATTAAAGTATCACTTTCTGATGATCGGGTAACAACACAATCCGGTGAACCTGTGGCGATATTTATAAATTACGTGGCAGCGTCTTCTCAGGAACTTGAGGGTCTTAAAACTTCTGACGTCAGACGAGTTGAATACTTCTATTCGCCATCCGACCAGCGTTTTATGGGCGAAAGGAATGTAGTTAATATCATTGTTCAGGCTTATGAGTACGGAGGATATACCAAGTTTTCCCTTTATGAGAAGTTCCTATCAGGTCTATCTAACAGAGCATCAATATATTCCAAGTTCAGTTATAAGAAAATGACTTATGATATGTATGTAGGAAGTGATAACATCAACAGTCATCATCAGGGCACATCAGTTGTAGGTAGATTTCATCTTCCTCAGCCTGATGCTTCCACATCTGACATTGTAAGAAGTCAGACATTACAAAAATCAAGATACGCATCTAATTCTGTGCCTGTATCATTTAGGGTATCTTATTCAAAAAGAAATTTCCAAACCAAAAATACAATCGGATTTATATTCCGTGATATTCCTCACAACAACACTTCAGGCACATTGGAATTCAGACCGTTGGATGCAAACAATTTCACTTATACAAACACAGCAAAAAACCGCATGAAATCGTTATCGTATAGCGGTTCATTCAATATTAATTTTCCTAATCAATTTGCACTTTCTCTAACTCCAAAAGCGAACTATTCACATACAAATCAACAGTCAAATTATAAGGCTACATCAATAACATATCCGATTATCAATAACGCCAAGGAAACATATTACAACGCATCTATTATGGCAATGGGTAGAAAAATTATCTCTGATGTTCATTACATTTTTATTCGTGGATTCGGAGGTTTCAATCATTATAACGTGACGTATTTATCGGACACTCAATCACGAGACAGACTTAGGGAAAGATATTTTGGTATTTCCGGCCAGTATGGATATTATGCTGACAATATTAGTGCTGACATGCTTATTGGCTTAAGGAATGAACATAATACAGTCAATGGCGAGTCTATGAATACTTTATATCCCTTTGTCAATGCCAACATAGGATGGTCTCCCAATCAAAAAAACTCCTTAAATCTTTCGTTTTCTTATTCCAAAGAGCCGATGGATGCTAATCTAAAAAGTCCTAATATAATACAACAGAATGAACTAATGTATTATACCGGCAATCCCGGGCTAAAGAACTCCCCGAATATCATGGCGAACTTAAATTATAATTGGATGCCAGCTAATTGGATTCAAATATCGCCTTTCGTTCAGCATTACAGCTGTTTTGATCGTGAGATACCGATATATATGCCCTATCTGGACGGTAAGGCTGTTATCAGAAAATATGAAAACAACGGAGACCATCACCGCACTCAAGTAGGCCTGTCGTTGACTGCATATTTCCTTGAAAGGAATTTACAGGTACAATTAGCGCCTTCGCAGATGTTTTATAGAAGTACAGGTTACTATGATCTGTCCTACAATCCATTCATTTTCACAGGTGCAGTAACATATTATCTTAAGAACTTCTATTTTTCCGGTTATTACGAACTGCAAAACCGTACATTATGGACAAATTCCGGAACAATCTTCAAAGATAAGAGCCAGTTGCAGATAGTGGCAGGCTGGAACAAATCAGATTTAAACATACGCATCGGTATTTCAAATCCGTTCCGAAAATCTTGGGTTGCATCAACTACGACTTTTGACACTCCTGTCTATTCGCAAAGCAGCATTAATTATGGGACATCTGCTCATTGCAACTTAATTTTCTCAGCCACATACACATTTGGTTATGGTAAAAAAGTAACTAGAAATAATGAGATTGGAGAAATAAACAACACTTCCTCAGCAATTCTAAAGTAAAAGCTAAAGTAAAAGAGATAAAATTCAAATTTTAAGCATTATTGTTTGGATAATTAGATACTATTTGGTATCTTTGCATCGACAATGATTTAGTTACATCTAAAACTTATCAATCATGACAGAAAAAAACGACTTCATGAAGTTGCCGGCAAATATAGTCGACACACTTCAAGACGACCAACTGCTCCTTGTGGTTGGTGGAGCAAATGGCACAATGAGTGTCAACAATGCCGATGGCACATGCCAAGGAACAAACAATCTTGATGGTGCCTGCACTGGGACAAATAACCATGACGGACGTTGCAGTGGCAAGAACAATGGAGAAGGCGTTTGCCAAGTTACCATTGTAATTAAACCATCCGAACCGTCAGGTCCTACCAATGGCTAATTCCTCATTGAACTTCGGGCGACAACTTTGATTGTCGCCTGGAGTCTTTACTCCAACAATATGAAAAAATCAAAATATCAATTTTTTGAAGAAATACAAGATAATGTATTTCTTCATTATAGTGCATTAACTAACCATTTTATACTACTCTCAAAAGAAAACCATGATTTGTTTGAATCACGGTTTGCATCTATTCCTGAGGATAGCCCTTTATTTAAAGAGCTTAAAAATGGAATGTTTATAGTTGAAAGCAATTATGACGAAACTTCAGCCTTAATTAAAACTCGACAAGAATGGGCTAACGGGAATACCTTATATAATCTTGTAATTAATCCAACACTGGATTGCAACCTATCCTGTTGGTATTGTTATGAGAATAAGATAAAAGGAAGTAAAATCTCCTCAGCAATAGTTGATGCAATTAAAAAAAATATTGCGATTCAATATACAAAGGAAAAATTCGAATGCCTGAAAATTTCTTTTTTCGGAGGCGAGCCGTTTATGGAATTTGAGGCAATTAAAGATATTTTGGATTTTGCCGAAAAATATTGCACTGAGAATAATATTGAGTTGATTGCGGATTTCACAACCAATGCGACACTTATAGATAAAGTGATAATTGAATACCTATCGAGATTTAGATGTCATTTTCAAATTACATTGGATGGATGTGAAGCTCAACATAATAAAGTCAAGATTGATAAAGAATCCAATGTCAATACATATAGGAAAACAATTGATGCGCTCTACTTAATTAATAAACTGATACCCAATAGACTTTTAGCTGTCCGGATTAATTTCAATAATGAGACTCTTAAAGGAATAAATTCTATTATTGAAGACATATCATTCTTGGATAATAGGCATACATATTTAATCCTGAAAAAGGTTTGGCAACTTCCAACAAAGTCTGTGGATAAAGAAGCGTTACTAGCTTCACTTCAAGCTATTCTTGATAAAAAATTTTTGGTAGATTATTATTTAATGCCCAAAGGTTCTTTATGTTTCGCTGAACGTCGCCAGCAAGTATTAATTAATTATGATGGAGGAATCTTTAAATGCACCACCTTGTGTGCCTTTGATAAAGATAATACTCTGGGGGTTTTAGATGTTCAAACAGGCGAAATAAAATGGGATTCTGATAAAATCGAAAAATGGCATTCAGATATGCAAAGAGACTATTGCAAAGTATGCAAATGGTTTCCAGCATGTATGGGGATATGCAATCGCCAATTAATGGCTCATCCAAATGAAAAGATATGCACTTTTGATGCCTGTAATTTAAGTGAGAAAGAATATCTTATGTATCTATTTAAATATAATTTATTGTATAAGGAGATATATTCCAAATAAAATCAAGAGATATATAGGACTTCTGATATGGAACCTTTCAAAAAGAAATATTTTGTAAAACAGCATGATTCAATGCAGTGTGGCGTTGCTTGTCTGCTCATGATAATCCGTTTCTTGGGGAAGAAACTATCATTTTCCGACATAGACAGTATATGTGTACCAACAACAGAAGGAATCTCTTTAAAAGGAATATCAGATGCTGCAAAAAGCCTTGGACTAAATACAATTGCTGGAAGATTGTCAATTCTTGATTTAAAACAATGTCAGCTGCCATGTATATTACATTGGAATCAAAACCATTTTGTCGTACTTTACAAAATATCTAAGGATTATTTTTATATAGCAGATCCTGCCAAGGGCATGATAAAATTATCTTTAAAAGAATTTGAAAAGCATTGGCTCGGATATGAGGGGTGTACGAAAGGGATAGGTTTATTTATTGAAAAAACAACAAAATTTGATGCAATTGATGATTCAGAAAAAACAAAAGATACAATTTTATCATTTTTATTTCTGAAACGATATATAACGCCTTATAAATCATATTTTGTACATATTATATTTGGACTTGCAATAGGGTGTGTCCTTCAGTTAATTTTCCCATTTCTAACTCAGGGGATTATTGATTTTGGAGTTAATAATGAAGATTTAAATATCATATGGATAATCCTATTAGGTGAACTATTTATTGTACTGGGAAAGACTGCGACTGATTTTATACGTCGAAGGCTTCTGCTTCATATATCAATGCGAATAAACATATCACTTATAAGTGATTTTTTTATAAAACTTCTGAAACTCCCCATGTCGTTTTTTGACACGAAATTGATGGGAGATCTCCTCCAACGTATGGGAGATCACACTCGTGTTCAAAATTTTCTAACAGGACAAGTTCTTAATATTATTTTTACAATACTAAGTTTTATAATTTTTGGCATAGTGCTATTCATCTACAATTCCCTTATCTTCGAAATATTTGCAATTGGAAGTTTCTGCTACGGATTATGGATTGCTTCCTTTCTTAAAAAAAGAAAGATTATTGATTATGAACTTTTCGAAAAACAATCAATAAATCAGAATAAGACATTTCAATTTATAACCTGTATGCAGGAAATAAAGCTTCAGGATTGTGAACGCAGGAGGAGATGGGAATGGGAAGATACTCAGGCTGATTTATTTTGCATTCAAATGAAGTCATTAAAATTGCAACAGATGCAAGAGGCCGGGTCTATTTTCATAAATGAGGTTAAAAATATTTTCATAACCGTTTTCGCTGCAACTGCTGTAATAAATGGACAGATTTCATTAGGAGCTATGATGGCTATACAGTATATAGTTGGTCAGCTCAATTCCCCAATAGAACAACTGATGTTGTTCATATATTCTCTACAGGATGTTAAAATTTCATTGGAAAGAATAAATGAAATTCATGAAAGGAGAAATGAAGAAACCGATAAAAATCAGCTAACCTCTTTCATAACCTGTAAATCCATATCTATTGACAACGTTGATTTCAAGTATGATCAGCATGCTTTAAAGAAAACTCTTGAAGGAGTATCATTCAATATTCCTAATGGAAAAGTCACTGCCATTGTTGGATCCTCAGGTAGTGGAAAGACTACATTAATAAAATTGATGCTTGGATATTACCCTGTTTTATCTGGAGAAATTTCCATCGCAGGAAAGAACATAAATGAATATAACCTAAAATGGTGGCGGCGTCATTGTGGAGTAGTAATGCAGGATGGAGTAATTTTCTCCGAGTCCATAGCCAGAAACATAGCAGTAAATGATGACGAGATAGATATTGAGCGACTTGAACAAGCATCAAAAATTGCAAATATCCATGACTATGTGATGGGACTTCCACTACAATACAACACTATTATTGGACGTGACGGAGTTGGATTGAGTCAAGGACAGAAGCAACGCATACTTATAGCCCGAGCTGTATATAAAGAACCAGACTTCATCTTTCTTGATGAAGCCACGAATGCTCTTGATGCCAAAAATGAAAGAGCTATTGTCGAGAATCTTGATGAGTTTTACAAGGGAAGAACTGTAGTAATAGTAGCTCACCGTTTATCAACAGTCAAAAACGCAGACCAAATAATTGTAATTGATGGTGGCAAAGTTGTGGAAATTGGCA
>CAZAZA010000007.1:0-57816 GCA_964489495.1 uncultured Bacteroides sp. | reverse complement strand
GTAAAGATGAATGGAAATCTGTAATGAATTGATCCGGGAAAGCGAAATTAACCACTGCATCATCTCCTGAATCATTAAGAGTCGCCACTTTGAAATAGCCAGACACTACAAGTGCAGCATATCGTGCAATTGTACCTTGCTGTACGAAACGCTCTCCCTTTTTATAACGGTAGAGTGTTCCTTGCTCGCGGCAAAAATCAGTGGCTGCCGTGAGATCTAATGAATCGATATATGAGTTGAACTGCGACGGCATCAAAAAAATATGTTATGCCATTGCGAAACAGGAAATGCCGAGCTTGTCCTCGATATTGGCTACACTCTTGAAGCTGAGGTTTTCGGTGCCAGAAAGGAGTTTGCTCACATATTGCGGGCTTACACCGAGGCGAGCGGCGAGGTCGGCTCTCTTGAGGCCGTTGTCCTGCATATAGCCTATAAGGGTTACGGCAAGCTGACACGACCAGCGGAGCCAACCTGCATTTTCCTTGCGCCATGCGGCTTCTTCTGCAAACCGCGAAGGTGTTTCACTCTGATGTTCCTCCAAAAATTTTATTGCCTTGCTTGCCATAATATTATTCAGTAAGTTCAACCGACCGTAATAATCGGCTATCCAAAGAAAGAAGAGAGCATAGAGAACGTAGCGATGGTGAAATTGTGCTGACCGCCAAGCCATTTAATGGTCTTTATTTAAAAGTAAGGGTATTGTCAGTGATATTTGTTTTCAAGATGAGTAATTACCAAATGAATAATAGGAGCGTGTGAGGTGCGGTAGAAAACCCTGGCGAATGATTGATAACCATCTGGCCCAACAATAATGTCTTTTGACTCAATACCAAGTTCTTTAAGTCTGTCAATATTATGCTGGTAGAAGTATTCAAACAAATTCCAACGGTATTGTTCGGGAGCTATACTTCTATGATTTGTCTCTAAGGGGTCCGTGGAACAGATAAAAGAAAACACTGCATTTGGGAACTGTGAAAACTGATTAATCAGCCACTGACACATTTTATAGAAAGCCCTTAATCCTAACGGTTGGTCAAGATACAGTTTTTCAATTGCAATGTCTACGATTTCCAGTTCTGTAAATTCAGGAGGTATCTGAAATGTGTCAGCTTTCTGGCTATCTTCATAAAAATTGAGGACAACCACTAAATGATTGCCCTCATTATCGTGAATTAGAGTTTCTACAGATTTCATTATCCGTGAATCAGTTTACGATATTTATCACAGATTTTTTTCATGCGCTCCTTCTTTTCATGCTGCGCTTCCTTTATGAAAGCGACCAACTCCCTCGAAGGATTGGGGATTCGGATTGTGTTTGTCGTTTCCATATCAATTGTCTTATAGTTGTTGTTTTGCAAAGTTACGACAAATATTTCATTGCCACAAATTTTCAAGCATTTAAAGGTGGCGTCCTTTGAATTATTAACTCTTCACCCAGTGGTGTTGTTGTAAATGAAAGTGTTGATAGTCTTCCAGAAACTTCTTAACCTTGTTTTCTTTCTATGTGATCTCGATAGGGTAATTCCACAAAATTTAACCCGCTATTCCATCGAAAAGTTTTTATATTCATAATTCTGAATCCCACCAAGACAACAAAAAAATCGCAGTTGAGATTTCATCTCAGTTGCGATTTTTTTTGTGGGTGCGATGAAATTACTTCAGGGCGAGGGCGATGGCTCCGGCGATGATTATGATGGCCAGGAGGATCTCGATGACTATGGTCCAGGTGGACTGGGGGCGGCGTATCACGCGGGTGGCATCCTCTTCGGCGTCTTCTTCGGTCTCAGGGCCGACGGTCGGTTCGGCATCTGGCGTGGTGGGGCGTTGGTCGGGTGTCACGACGGGCTCTGTACTGCCGCCAAGGTCTCGGATTAGCGAATCAATGACATTGGCGCGGCTATTGCTGTCGATAGCGTCATATACGCGTGAATTAGCCAGAATGTGGGCTATTTCCGATGGGTATGATGAATTGTCGAGTCGCAGCACATAGATTTCAACGCCGTCGGCATCGGCCTTAAGTACAGCGTCGACAGAGGTCTCCAACCGGTTGTTCGCTTCATCGGATATGTAAAGAAGTTTTTCGCTTTGGTCTACAAGCCTGTCGATATCGGCCTTTGACCGATATGAGGATTTGTCTCCGACATGGCGGGTGACTTTAAGGCCGGAATTGACGAGAGCTTCGGTTATATATCCAAGGTTTGAAATTGAGTCATCGGCCGGAGCCATGACCACATAAAGATCATAAGTTTTCATAGTTGGGCGTAGTTTGTTTCTGTGATAGGAACAAACAATCACCCTATAGTGTTCATCGCCGGGTGCGAGAGCAGGAGCATCTGTAATGGTGTGAGCGACTCCGGATCAAAACGACGTGTTGTTTCTTGAAACGTCACTGTATCAGGAAGATTGCCTATGACAATATCGAGGCCTCCACGGTCGGTGACTGAACGGTGTACCATCGAAAGCAGAGAATCGTCGTCAGCGGTCACAGGCAGGAATCGTGCTCCTGTCGCCTGGGCAGTCGCAGCTCCTGCATGCCTGTCGATGCCCGTGAAGTCGACCAGCGCTCCGATAGAACGGTAAGCAGCCACAATGTCTCGACCTCGACCTTCGGCACCGTCAATCACAAGGACTCGTAATTGGGGAAATTCCAATACCAGCTCATGAGGCCCGGGCCGGTATGTCGAATGCATTCGCTTAACGGCTTGTCCGGAGGATGACCGGAGATGTTGCTCCATCTTGTTTTCGAGATAATTGTCAGCCATTGTTTGAGTCGGAATGCGTTGTTTTGGGTGTTTTCATTTTGATTGTGTCGAATCCCTTTCCGTAAACACCGTTTACATTAGCCTGGGTGACGAAAGCCTTCGGGTCGATGCTTTTTACTATGCGGAAAATAGTAACCGACTCGATTTTGCGGCACATAACCATGAGCATGTGAACTTCCCCCTTGGTGTACCATCCCATGCCGGTGAACACAGTGCAGCCGCGATGTGCCTCACTGTTGATGGCTGTTGCAATCTCCTGCCATTTGGGTGAAAAAATTGTGAACTGCACGGCCTGTCGGTTGGTATTGATGAAATAATCGGTGAGATAGCTCGCGAAAAACAATACGATGAAACCATAAACTACATGGTCGATTGACTGGAAAAGCAAATAGGACGAAGATATGATGCAGAAGTCGACATAGATCATGGTGCGTCCGACGCTAACATTGGATTTCTTTGATACCATGGCGGCAACGATGTCGGTTCCACCTGTCGAACCATTGTGTACGAATATGATTCCCAATCCAATACCGCATAATATACCTCCTATAATCACATTCATGAATGGTTCGCCGTGTAACAGCGGGTTGTCAAAAAACGGCTGCAGTATACCGATATTCAGCGACAGCATCGAAACGCCGAAAATGGTGCGCAGTACGAATGTGCGACCTACAGTCCTGTAGGCCAAAGCAAGAAGAATAAGATTGAGAACATATTGGGTTATGGCAACCGGGACACCCCACCCCAAAAAACGGTCGGTGGCGAAATAGATAAGAGTGCCAACACCGGTGACTCCCCCGATCACCACTTTTTCGGGAAAAATGAAAGCTGTGAAGCCGAAGGCATAGCACAATGTGCCGAATATTATCATGATATAGTCTCGGGCATTCAGCCAAATGGTCTGTCCTTTTAGTCGCATACGAGTTAAGGTTAGGATTCAACGCCGCAAATTTAGAAGAAAAATCCGAACTGGCAAAGTAAAAATTAACCCTCCGACGAACCAAAAGCTACGTAGGGTTGTCTGAAAAATATAAAAAATCTCAACTGACACGTTTCACATCATGCCAAATCTGTTGTTCATATCGCAGGCCGCTGTCAAAACCGGCCATCCCACCGCCGATCATGCTCTGGAGGTTATGGGGGCGACTGCTGCCGGAGAAGACACTTACGCTATTGCTACGCTTGTGCTCCGTATTGTCGACTGGCTTCTCGGACTCTTCGGGCTCGAGCATAATCCCGAAGCCGTGACATGGATATACGCGGCCGTAGTGCTGGGTTTGTCGCTTATCGTAGGGTGGGTGGCACAGTGGATAATACTGCGAATAGTAAGAGCCGTGGGCAAGCACTGGTCGCCGGTGTTCTATGGCTATCTTATCGGGCACAAGTTCTTCCACAAGCTGTGTCGCATGATACCTGCGATTGTTTTCCTGATTTTCATCCAGTTCACACTGGTGGCCACAAAAACACCTACAGCGAGTCTGCTTACGAAAATCACGTTAGTGTATGTGATATACGTTACCGGTGTGGCAATCAGCGCCTTGATAAAAGCTATATGGCAGAATATCGACGAACGCAGAAATACGAAGCATCTGCCGCTGAAAGGACTGATGCAGCTTGTCATAGGAATAGTGTGGATTATAGCTCTGATCGTAACGGTGGCGATTATCTCCGACAAATCGCCCGCTGCCCTCCTGGCGGGTCTCGGTGCCTTCGCGGCTGTCCTGATGCTGATATTCAAAGACTCAATTCTCGGGCTTGTGGCCGGAGTACAGCTTTCGGAAGACGACAGCGTGCATGTGGGCGACTGGATTAAAGTAGACGGGACGAATGCCAACGGCACTGTCGTGGAAGTAAATCTCGTGTCGGTGAAGGTTCTCAACTGGGACAAAACCACAACAATGATACCGCCGTACCATCTTGTCAGCGGCAGTTTTACAAACTACCGCAGCATGCAGCAGAGCGATACCAGGCGGATATGCCGCTCATATATGATAGATGCCGATTCGGTGTTGCCGGCCACAGATGAGATGATAGAGTCGGTCAGGAAAGTACCTCTTATGGACAAGTGGATTACGGCCAAGCTCGCACAGAGAGACGCCGGCAAGGTGTGTGATGTGAATAATCCGGACGGGCTTGTCGACGGTTCGCTCGACACCAATCTCGGCATGTTTCGCGCATATATGCGTATGTGGCTCGACAACAGCGATTTTATTGATCACCGTAGCACTTGTTTCGTGTCGACCCTTCCTCAGACGGCGACAGGAATCCCGTTTCAGATATATGCTTTTACGTCAACTTCGGCATGGCTTGCCTACGAGGCTATGATGGATACGATTTTCGAGCATGTGGCAGCGATGCTGTCGGCTTTCAGCCTGTATGTGTTTGAGAATCCTTCAGGACGTGACACTATTATTGACGGATATCTCAGCCCGGGTGGAAAAATCGGAAGGGTTTACGGCATCCCCGAGCCGTTTTTCAAACCCGGTATGGACCCTGGTCCGGACGCGAGCAATAAGCCGGCCTCATGATTTTTAATACCAGTTTTGTGCTAAGCGAAAAAAACGCTAATTTTGCTTCATGGCAGACAAAGATAAAAACAACGTTCACGAAGAACAGGGAATCTGGTGGACGGCACCGGCACAAAGCGAGGACGGACGCCTGATTATGGTTACAGGTCGCAAAGATGTGGCCAAGTTCAGAAATAATACGCGGTTCAACATTCGCGTGGAAGTGAAATGGCCTTATGCAGGCGATCAATCAGGAATGCCTGACATGGCTATCTCGGAACTCATGGAGCAGGCGGGCGATGCGATCAATGCGGTGCTCAGGCGCGATCCTGTGGCTGTTATGACTGGCATTTTTACCGGCGACAACGAGCGCGACTGGATATTTTATACGCTAAGCACTAATATCTTCGGCAAGAAACTTAATGAGGCTCTGGCCGATATGCCGTTGTTGCCGATAGAAATTTATTGCGAGAACGACCCCGAATGGGCCGCTTACGACGAAATGTCGCAGGTTGAAATAAACATCGATTGAAGGGCAAAGTATTTTAGCTATTCCTGCTTTTTGGCTTTTCGCGACGATATGAGCGACATCCTGCGGTAACGTTTCAGAGCATCGGACACAATCCATTGGAGCTGTCCGTTGACCGACCGGAATTCATCGGCGGCCCACCGCTCGACCTCGGCCATGGTGGCCGGGTCGAGCCGGAGGAGGAAACCTTTAGGTGTGGTCCGTTCTGATTTTTCCTTACCCTCGGGCATGGTCGTTTACTGGTAGAGAGTTCCGGTGTTTACGACTGGTTGTGCGGGTTCGTCGGCGCACAGCACTACGAGGAGATTGCTGACCATTGTGGCTTTGCGTTCCTCGTCAAGTTCCACGACACCCTCGTCCTTGAGTTGTGTAAGGGCCATTTTCACCATCGACACGGCCCCTTCTACAATTTTTTCCCGGGCTGATATGATGGCTGAAGCCTGCTGTCTACGCAACATCACGGCCGCTATTTCGGGCGCGTATGCCAGATAGTTGATTCGGGCTTCGACAACTTCGATTCCGGCCATAGCCATACGCTCGTTGATTTTGTTTTCGAGCAGCTCGTTTATTTCGTGGCCACCGCTGCGCAGTGTTATTTCGCCTGAATGGTCGTCATCATCATATGCATAACGTCCCGTGACCTCGCGCAGAGCGGCATCTCCCTGGATTCGTACAAATTTGTCGAGTGCCGAGCTGTTGAAGCCGGCTCCGATTGTGACTGAAGTGTTCTGGCCGATTGTCACACTCGATGTCGAATCAGAGTCAACATCAAACACGGCGCGATAGGTGTCGCTCACTTTCCATACAAGCACCATGCCGATCATCACGGGGTTGCCGCTACGGTCGTTCACCTTGATGGGTTCGATATCCATGTTTCGGATACGGAGCGAGATTTTTTTTGTACTCATAAACGGATTTACCCAGAAGAACCCAGTGCGGCGGAATGTGCCCCGATAGTTTCCGAAAAAAATCATCACTCTTGCCTGGTTGGGCTGCTGTATGAAAAAACCGCCAAGCATGACGAGGTCGCATACAAGCAGCACGATGGATAATATTACAGACAAAGCACATCCCCCGTAAAGAACAAAAGATGTCACAATGATAGCCGGTATGAACAGAAGTTCGATGGCGAGCATTGCGAAGCCGTTGATGGCCGAGCCGGTATAGGCATATTCGCGGTCGGTGTCGTTTGTTGTTGCCATGATATTAAAATGATATTGTTATGATGTCGCAAAATTAACTATAAGGTTTTAGTTATGCAAATTTTGTTTGAATAATATAAAAAACGGATAAAAGAATTTAAAATACCGATTTACAGCGGAACTTAACCATGTCGGACGAGGTTGAAAGAATACAAACCGATTCCAACTATTAATCAACTTAACACACGTTTGACATGATCGCACAAGAATTACAGGCACGACTGCTATCGATACAGAACAATCTGCTGAATTTCGCATTTACTCTTACTTCAGACCGCGATGACGCTTATGATTTGTTGCAGGACACTACATTGAAGGTGCTTGACAACAAGGACAAGTATGTTGAAAACACCAATTTCAAAGGATGGGTGTTTACGATAATGCGCAATATTTTTATAAACAGTTACAGGCGAAACACCAGGGTCTCTATGGTGGTTGACCAAAGCGAGGACGCTTACATGCTTAATGTAGGACAAGTGGAAGACTCGTCTACTCCCGAGGATTCGTATGCCGTCCATGAAATAATGGCTGTAATCAACTCGTTTTCCGACGACTATCGCGTGCCGTTTTCGCTTTATCTTCATGGGTTCAGATATGCCGAGATAGCCGAGCGGATGCATCTTCCGGTAGGCACTGTAAAAAGCCGTATATTTTTTGCACGGCGTCGGCTGCGTGTGCGGCTCGCCGACTACCGGACGAGGGACTGATTCGTGCCTTCGCGATCGTCGGGAGTATCATCCGGCATATCGGGCGGCAGTTTTTTTGTCGCTTTTATGCCCATGCGGCGCAGCGATTCGGCGCGGTTTACCAGATTGCCTGTCCCGGTTGACAGTTTTCTCATGGCATCGGACCATGCTGACGAAGTCTGGCTGATGGCGCGCTCGATGCGTTTCATGTCATCGACAAATCCAACGAATTTGTCGTACATTTTCCCGGCTTCCGACGCTATGCGCAGGGCATTGGTTGTCTGGCGTTCGTGATTCCACAGCTGTGAAGTGAGTCTGAGCACCGAAATCAGGTGAGTAGGGGAGACTATGAGCACGCGTTTGTCGTAGGCTTCCTGCCACAGCTCGGATGACAGCGACATTGCCGCCATATATGCAGCTTCGTTAGGAATGAACATCAGCACGAAATCGAGTGACCGGCCCCCGGTGCGGTCCTGGTACGACTTCGCGTTTAGCTCGGCTATATGTTTCCTGACCGATTCGACATGCCTTTTTCCTGCCGCTTCGCGTGCTTCGCGAGCCGAAGCGGTTGAATCGTCTGCGTTGACCCACTCGGTGAATGCTGACAGCGATACCTTGGAATCAATGACCACGGCGCGGTTTTCGGGAAGGTAGACCACGACATCGGGCCGCAGCTGCGATCCGTCGTCATTGCGTATCAGGTTCCCGTTTAAGTCACGGGTCTGCTGCACAACAAATTCCTCGCCTTCGCGAAGCCCGGATTTTTCGAGAAGAGTGAGCAATATCATTTCGCCCCAGTCGCCCTGGGTTTTCGAGTTTCCGCGTAGGGCGCTTGCCAGTTCCCGGGCCTCGTTGCCGATCGAACGGCTTTGGTCGAGCAATGCAGCCACAGCTTCTTTGAGTGCGAATCGTTCCCGCGATTCGTCACTGTAGCATTGGTCGATACGTGCTTTAAAACGTTCGAGGTCCTCGCGTAACGGCAGAAGCAGGTCCTTGAGGCGTGCCTCGCTCCGGTCGGCAAACATTCCCGACTGGTGCTGCAGAGTCTGTGCCGACAGGCGGCTGAACCTCTCCTCGTCGGCCTCATAGCGTCGGCGTAGCATGTCGAGGCTTTCCATAGATGCTTGAAGGCGAGCCCTTAATCCTGTCGCTTCGGCGGTTGCAGCAGAGGCTTCTGTTCTGGCATTATCGAGGTCGCGGGAGCTTTTGGCATTTTGTTCGAGAGACTCGGAAAGCCTGCGGCGACATTCGCCCAGGCGCATCAGGTTCACTGTCAGCATGACGGCGAGAATGGCGACGAATATAGCGAGTAAAATGACGGCGTAAATCATAATGTTGCAAATTGTCGACAAAAATACGAAGAAAACATGTAAACAGGATGCCGTAAACAACAAAAAAAAGCAACCGTTGACCGAATTTGAATGTCTTAACTCATGTAATTGAAAGAAAATTGCTAACTTTGCACCCGAATTGAAAATTGGAATTATATGAAAACAGACACTGTAAATCTCGACCTTCTTTTTGAGACGAGCTGGGAAGTTTGTAACAAAGTAGGAGGTATTTACACTGTGTTGTCGACCAAGGCCCGCACTCTCCAGGAACTCTACAAAGATAAAGTGGTGTTCATTGGGCCTGATGTGTGGACTCCCGAAAATCCTTCGCCATTTTTTAAGGAGGCCGCAGTGCGCCCATTGGCGTCATGGATTAAAAACGTCCAGCTCCCCGACGGGGTAAGCGTGCGTGTAGGCCGCTGGAACGTGCCGGGCAATCCGATAGCCGTTCTGGTGAAATTCGACTCGATGTATGCCCTCAAAGACCAATTCTACGGTCGTATGTGGGATCTCTATGGTGTAGACTCGCTCCACGCTTACGGCGATTATGACGAAGCGTGCGCTTTCAGCCATGCCGCAGGCATAGTGATAGAGAGCATCTACAACACTCTGGCTAATGATAAAAGCCGCGTGATAGCACATTTTGACGAGTGGACCACAGGAATGGGATTGCTTTACGTGAAGTCAAAGCTCCCAAAGGTAGCTACCGTATTTACCACGCATGCCACTTGCATAGGCCGCAGTATATGCGGCAATGGCAAACCGCTCTACGACCAGCTCCGTAATTATAACGGCGACCAGATGGCCCGTGAATTGAATATGGAGTCGAAACACTCGCTTGAGAAGGCGGCGGCACATAATGCCGACAGCTTTACGACCGTAAGCACTGTGACGGCCATAGAATGCGAACAGCTGCTCGAACGTCGGCCCGACGTGGTGACGCCGAACGGCTTTGAGAAAGACTTCGTGCCCGGACGCACAAGGTTTGCATCATCAAGGCGCAGAGCCCGTGCCGCGCTCCTGAAAGTTGCTTCGGAACTCATTGGCAAAAATTTTGACGATGAAACCTTTATTGTGGCTACCTCCGGCCGTTGCGAGTACCGTAACAAGGGGCTTGACCTGTTCCTCGACTCTATTGACATTCTTGCCCGCGAGGAAGATGTGAAACGTGATGTTGTTGCCTTTGTGCTTGTGCCGGCGTGGTCGCGGGAGGCGCGGGCCGACTTGCGCGAGCGTCTTGACAATTCGAGTGATGATGCGGTTGCACTTCCCCAGCCGTGGCTCACACACTGGCTGAATAATCCCGACCAGGATCCGATCAACTGCCGCATAGCCCATAGCGGTCTTGCAGCCGGCGAAGGATGCCTGCACGTTATCTACACACCGTGTTACCTCAACGGAACTGACGGCATATTCAACTCCGTGTACTACGACCTGCTGATAGGCATGGACGCAACAGTTTTCCCTTCGTATTACGAACCATGGGGCTATACCCCGCTTGAAAGTATCGCTTTCGGCGTGCCTACAATCACAACAAGCCTTTCGGGATTCGGCCAGTGGGTGCTCGAAACCTTTGATGATCAGTTTGACGACTGCGGAGTTAACGTGATTGATCGCAACGACAGCAACTATGAGTCGGTTGCCTACAGCATCGCCGGATCGCTTAAGTTCCTTTTGCAGGCCGATCCCGACCAGCGTGCCGATATTTCGGCCAAAGCAATAGCGGCCAGCGACAAAGCAGCGTGGAGCTACTTTGTAAAGTATTATGTGGAGGCTTATGCAGGAGCACTGGCCAAGGCCGCAAAGCGCAAGCCATTAAAAAAGACTAAATAAACAAGTACAATTTCACTTATAAAAAGTTTTATGAAACTTCAGGTAAGCAAAACCAATTCCCCCGTATGGCGCGACCTCACCGTGAAGGCCGAACTGCCCGAAAAGCTTAAGAAGCTCGAGGTACTCGCCAAAAACCTTTGGTGGGTTTGGAACAGCGAAGCAAAGAATCTTTTCAAAGACCTTAATCCCGACTTGTGGCGTTCGACAGGCGAGAACCCGGTGATGCTGCTTCAGCAGATCAGCACTGAACGTCTCGACGAAATCATTGCTGACGAAGAACTCATGGGTCGCATTGACGATGTTTTCCACTCGTTTGAGGAATACATGAAAGTGCCGATGCGCAAGGATATTCCTTCGGTGTCGTACTTCTCGATGGAATATGGTCTGTGCAACTGTCTTAAGATTTATTCCGGCGGCCTCGGAGTGCTTGCCGGCGACTACATCAAGGAAGCATCGGACAGCTGTGTCGACATGACCGCTGTCGGATTCCTCTACCGCTACGGCTACTTTACCCAGACACTCGACGGCGAGGGTCAGCAGGTGGCCAACTACGAACCTCAGAACTTCAACCAGCTCCCTATAGAGCAGGTGACCGACGAGTCAGGCGCTCCGCTCATTCTTGAGGTGCCTTTCCCCGGACGTATTGTCTATAGCCACATATGGCGTGTGAATGTCGGCCGCATGCAGCTCTATCTGATGGATACCGACTTCGATCTCAACAGCGAGTACGACCGTCCCATCACACACAAGCTGTATGGCGGTGACTGGGAAAACCGTATCAAGCAGGAGTACCTCCTCGGCATCGGCGGTGTGCTGATGCTCAAAAAACTCGGCATCAACCACGATATCTACCATTGCAACGAGGGACATGCCGCACTTCTCAACCTGCAGCGTCTTGTCGACTACATTCAGGAGAAACACCTCGATTTCAATACGGCTCTTGAGCTGGTACGCGCTTCTTCGCTCTACACCGTCCATACACCGGTGCCTGCAGGCCACGACTATTTTGACGAAGGCCTCTTCGGCAAATACATGGGCGAATTCCCCGCACGTCTCGGTATCAGCTGGTCCGACTTGATGAACATGGGTCGTGAGAATCCCGACAGCAACGAGCGCTTCTCGATGAGTGTGTTCGCTCTGAACACCTGTCAGGAAGCAAACGGCGTAAGCTGGCTTCACGGCGAGGTTTCCAAGAAGATGTTTGCCGGTATCTGGAAAGGTTACGGCTGGCAGGAGTCACACGTAGGGTATGTGACCAACGGCGTTCATATGCCGACATGGGCTGCATCGGAATGGAAGGCATTCTACACCAAACATCTCGGCAAGCAGGTGTTCTCACACCAGAGTGATCCCGACGCGTGGTCAAAAATTTTCCAGGTGAGTGATGACGATATCTGGAAGATGCGTGTGCAGCTTAAAAACAAGTTTATCAACTTTGTTAAGCGCGATTTCACCCAGAAATGGCTTGCAAACCAGGGTGACCCGACAGCCGTAATCAAGATTGTCGAAAAAATTAACCCCAACGCACTTATCATCGGTTTCGCACGTCGTTTCGCAACCTATAAGCGTGCACACCTTTTGTTCACTGACCTTGACCGTCTTGCCAAGATTGTCAACAACGAGCAGTTCCCAGTACAGTTTGTATTCTCCGGCAAGGCCCATCCTGCCGACGGTGCAGGCCAGGGTCTTATCAAGAGGATAATCGAAATATCGAGAATGCCTCAGTTCCTGGGCAAGATCATCTTCCTCGAAGACTACAACATGATTGTGGCAAAGCGTCTCGTGACCGGTGTCGACATCTGGCTGAACACCCCGACACGCCCGCTTGAGGCATCAGGAACATCCGGCGAAAAGGCCGAGATGAACGGCGTGCTCAATTTCTCTGTGCTTGACGGCTGGTGGTATGAAGGCTATCGTTTCGATGAACAGGCCGGCTGGGCGCTTACCGATAAGCGTACCTATACCGATCAGGGCCAGCAGGACAAACTCGATGCCGCAACCATCTATTCGATGCTTGAAAACGAGATTATTCCTCTGTATTTCGCAAAGAATTCCAAAGGCTACTCGCCTGAATGGGTGCAGTATATCAAGCGTTCTATCGGACATATAGCTCCGCATTTCACGATGCAGCGTATGATCGAGGACTACATCGAACGTTTCTATGATCCCGAAGCACGTCGTTTCCGCGCACTTTCAGCCGACAATTACCGTCTTGCCCGTGAAATCGTGGCATGGAAAGAGCGTGTGGCTGCCGCATGGGACGGTATAAAGGTGCTTGACTTCAAAAATGAGTCTGTATCCGGAGCTGAGCTTGCAAGCGGCGACAGCAACAAGGTGACTGTGGTAGTCGATACCAATGGCCTTGGCCGTGATCTCGCTCTTGAAAGCGTTGTTTACCGTGTCGAGAACGGTGAAGAGAAACTCGTTGAGACCAAGCCGTTCAAGATTGTGAAGGAAGATGGTTCGATCCTCACCTACGAACTCAACGAAAAACTTCGCGATGCCGGAGTGTTCAGAGTGGGCTACCGTCTGTATCCTTACAATGCCAACCTGCCTCACCGTCAGGATTTTGCATATGTCCGCTGGATCTGATAAGTTCAGACAGTAGACAGCGTAAATATAAAAACTACCGGCCGACATGTTTACAAAGCATGCCGGCCGGTAGTTTTTTAGTATCCTTTCAATTATCTTTAAGATGACGGGCATATGCTGCCGCCAGCCTTGTGTGATAGCCACGGCGTGCATATGACGCTCCGTTATATCCTCTTGCAAAAGCACGCCAGTTTTTTGTTTTGAGGTGTTTGTCAAGGCCGGTTGATTTAAGAAACTGTGCGAACAGTTCGAGCTGTTCGCGCTCTGAAATACTCATCCGTCTGACGAAGTCCTCGATACTTTCTGCGCCGCATTTGCGCCAGTTGAATCCTCCGATCTGGAACATTCCCCAGAAAGTGCCTTCGATTGCCGTAGTATTGTCGATTTCCCGGGCTTTTGCAAGCCTGGCCTGCTGAGCGGCCTGATGTGAGCCATGTCGGCGTGCGTTCGGGCGTGCGAAAACCGACTGGTGGGTGCGCTGGTATTTTGCAAGATTTATTCCCCGGCGTCCTGCAAAGCGTCTGAACATGGACAGGTCGAAATTGACAAGCGGCTGTCCCGGTGCATAAAATCCCTGGTGCGACTTTCCGGCCTCGATGTCGACGACAGCCTTTATGGCTGCCACCTCAACACCCAGTTCCTCTGCAATATCGATATAATCCTGCTCAGTGATTTTATTTATTTCCTGAAGGATAGAGTCGGCGGCAATCGGGTCGGCGGCGATAGAGTCGCTGTCGGTCGTGCCCGGAGGTGATGAAGGCGAGGCGCATGCGATCGATGTGGCTGCCATTGCTGCTGCAGAGGCAGAGATGATCAGGCCGGATAAGTGTTTCATGGAACGATGATTTAAAAATGAAAATCCCGGCCTTGCGGGAGAAAAGCCCGCAGGACCGGGATATAAAAGAACTTACTTCGTGAGTGCGGCAACTTTTGTGAGGGTGAGCTTGAGCTGTTCCCAGAAACGTTCTACCGCAGGAATATTCATGCGCTCTGACGGCGAGTGCACGTCGCGCAGGGTGGGACCGAACGAAACCATGTCGAGGTGCGGGTATTTTTCAAGGAAAAGTCCGCATTCGAGGCCTGCATGTATGGCTTTGATTGCAGGTTTGACGCCATACAACTCCTGATAAGCATCGCTGGCGAGTTTCATGATCTGCGAGTTCATATTCGGTTTCCATCCCGGATACCCTTCGCCATGTTTTACTTCGGCACCGGCAAGCAGGAACACGGCTTCCACCTGGTTTGCGATGTCCCATTTGCGCGAATTGACTGCAGAGCGCTGGCTTGTCGTAACGACGATGTGCTCGCCTTCGGCCATTTTTACGGAAGCGAGATTGGTCGAGGTTTCGACAAGTCCGGGGAGCTCGCGGCTCATAGACACAACTCCGTGGGGTGCGCAGTAGATTGAACGGATAAGGTTGAGCGATGTTTCTGAGTCGATGCAGTAATCCGGGGTGTCGACACTTTCAAGGGTGATTTCGAGGGTTGGCTCGATGTCGCCGTATTCGGCCTGTATGTCTGCGGCATATACGTTCAGCGCTGCCACTACTTCTTCTTTTTTAGAAGTGTGTACGCCGAAAATGGCATGGGCCTGGCGTGGGATTGCATTGCGCAGGTTGCCGCCGTCGATTTCGCTTACCGAGATCTCGTGTTTGCGCGAAAGGTCGAAGAGGAAACGCGCAATCAGTTTATTCGCGTTGGCGCGTCCGAGGTGTATATCGCCTCCCGAGTGTCCGCCCTGGCCTTTGGTCACATCGATGCGGAAATATTTGAAATCTTTCGGAGCAACCGAGCGTTTATAGTGGAAAGTGCAGACGGTGTCGAGACCTCCGGCGCATCCTACAAAAAGTTCGGCATCGTCCTCCGAGTCAAGGTTTATCAGAATGTCGCCGTTGAGCATTCCGTCACCGATATTGAATGCACCGGTCATACCGGTCTCTTCGTCGACAGTGAACAATGCTTCCACGGGTCCGTGTACAAGTCCGGGTTCTGTGAGCACTGCGAGAGCGGTGGCGACACCGATGCCATTGTCGGCTCCAAGCGTTGTACCTTTGGTCTTTACCCATTCGCCGTCGACATATGCGGGAATAGGCATGGTATGGAAATCAAACGACTTGTCGTTTGACTCGCACACCATATCCATATGGCCCTGAAGCACTACAGCCGGAGCTGTCTCATGGCCGGGAGTGGCGGGTATTGAGAGTACGACGTTGCCAACCTCATCGGTGCGTGCGTTCAAATGATGCTCGGCTGCAAAATCGAGGATAAATTTGCGTATCTGCTCCTCGTGTTTGGAGGGGCGGGGAATTTTGGTAATCTGTTCGAAAATCTCGAACACACGGGTCGGTTTTAAATCTTTAATGTCCATGTGTTGAATATTTGATGTTAAAATAATAGTGTCCGGTTGACCCATTCATATGGATGCGGAAACAAAAAAGTTGTTAAAAACATTCTAAAATGCGGTGCTAAGGTACAAAATATAATTGACATATTGTGCAAAATATGAAATCCTTTATTAAATTTGCATTACGAAAACACGTATGAAGATGAAATTAGTGATTCTGACCATCCTTTTTGTGCTGTTGGCAGTAGTCTTGCTCGGAGTCAAGGTGCTGTTTATCAAAGGAAGTCGATTCCCATCAGGCCATATAGGCAGCAATCCGGCTCTGCTGAAGCGCGGCATCAGGTGCGAGTCACATCGTGAATCTCCGCATCTTCATTCGAACGATAAAGAATAGTAATTATATAATATATACCTAATTAAGAGATGAAAAAACAGGCAATATTCGCCTTCTCGCTGCTTGTTGCTGCGGGACTCGCATCGGTATCGTGCTCTCAGCAGCCCCAGACGGCGCAATCGGCTCCTGTAGTTGCCGAAGGGCAGGCGGCACAGGCTGCCTCGCTCAACATCCGTTATGTCGACGGTGACTCGCTTATGTCGAAGTACAACCTTGCTAAGGATGTTCAGGAATTTATATTGAAGACTCATTCACGTCTCGATCAGGCACAGCAGTCGCGTGGAGCTGAAATCCAGCGTTTTGCCGGGCAAATTGAAGACAAAGGCCGCAATAACGGCTACCTAAGTCAGGAAAGTTATAATGCCGACATGCAGCGTCTGCAGAAGATGCAACAGGACGCAGAGGGCTATCTCGCTAATATGCAGCGTAATGCCCAAAAAGAGCTTGAGGAACAAAACCAGATTCTCAACGACTCGATAGAAGCGTTTATTAAAGAATTCAGCCGGCAAAATGGATATGATGCCATACTTCTGAAGGCATCCGGCCTATATTTCAATCCCGCGCTTGACGTCACAAATGAAGTGGTCGAGGGTTTGAACAAACGTTATAATAAGGTGAGCAAATAATATATTTGCGCCACCGGCATTCTACAGACGGTTTTCTGTAAAAAGAGAACCGTCTGTTTTTGTGTTAAAAAATTTGACATATGGAAAAAAAAGATTAACTTTGCCGTCTAATACGAAAATAATAAACATATCACATAATACACTTCTACACACATGAACATCTCATCAAAAGCTTTAAAGGTAGGCGGAGTGTGCTGTCTCCTCGGAGCGACGATTACATCGTGTATTGACGACAACTATGATTTGTCGGATATCGACAAGACTGTGAGAGTCGATGTCAACCAACTGATAGTGCCAATCAACATAGATGCGATCAAGCTTGATAACATAATTGATATAAAAGAGGGCGACCGTCTTCAGATTTACGACGGTCAGTACTGCGTGATCGAGAACGGCGAGTTCAACTCCTCCGATATTACGATCAATCCTGTCAGTCTTGCCGCTCCTACTGTCGCTCCAACACATACTGAAATATTTCTACCTCAGCGTTCAAGAGGGTTGTCAGCTCCTTCTGAAATCAGTTATCACCTGCAGTCACAGCCTACTTCGTATGACTACCAGGGCGATGGCAACGAATATGTTGTCGACATAGAGTCAATCTTCGGGAATGTCACATTTGATGTCGACATAAAATTTGCCGGACTTGAAGATATTGTGACAGGCTTTGACATCTCAGACCTGAAATTGCAGATGCCGAAAGGACTAACGCTCACCACAAACCAAAAATCCACTTATGATCCGGAGACCGGAGTGCTTGGCTTCGATACATTCCGTGCAACCGGCATGGGTGCAGAGCTCAAAGTCAGCGTGTCGGCAATCGACTTCAAGGCAATGGGCGGCGTTTACTCTAATGGCAAAGCTTCGATATCAGGCGAGCTGAGCGTGCTTGACGGATACCTCGAAATTGGTGTTTCGGATCTCAAACCCGGACTGTCTGTCGCAGATATTCCCAGCAGTCTGATGATGGATACCGAATACACGATGTCGCCTATTGATATTAAACTCTTTAACGGGCAAATAAAATATTCGATTGAAGATGTCAATATAAGCGACGTTGATCTTTCCGATCTCCCCGACGTCCTCACCGGCGAAGGCACAACGATAGTTCTTGGGAATCCGCAGCTCTATCTTAGTGTGACCAATCCGCTGCACAAGTACGATCTGTATGCACGTACCGGCCTGACCATTACCTCTCATCCCCGTTATAGCGGTGGCGAGACTCGCAGGAGCTCGCTTGACAATGGTTATTTTACCATTTCCGGTACAGGCGCAAGTGACGAAATGAAATTCTGTCTCTCTCCTGAGGAGCCGGCCAAGCCCTACGATGGTTATGAAGGCTGCACCCATGTGGCATTCAGCTCGCTGAAGGATGTGCTTAACTGCGAGAACGGTCTTCCTATAAGCCTTGGTGTGGAACTTGACGACCCGGTTGTCCCCGTTCAGTCTGTGTCGAATTTCGAACTTGGAGTCAACCTCAATGCCGTTCATGGCCGCTACACATTCGTCGCTCCGCTCCAGCTCGGTGCAGGATCGCAGGTATGCTATTCGGATGTGCTTGACGGATGGAGCAGCGAGGATCTTGATAAGATGACAATAGAGACTATCGAAGTCAATCTTATAGTCGACAGCGATCTGCCTGTAAGCGCCAATCTGACGGGTTATCCTATTGATGTCAACGGCAATCAGATAAACGGTGTAAATATCGAAGGCGCAACGATTCCTGCAAATGCCAAAAACCATCAGCTTAAGCTTCGAACTACCGGTTCGATAACCAGGCTTGACGGCATCAGTTTCAAGGCCGTAGTCAACACCGAGGGCATGGACGCGCCCCTGAATCCCAATATGACCATAAAGCTCAGCAATGTGCGTCCGTGCGTTTCAGGATATTATCAGACAGAACTTTAAAAGCATTCATCCCCATCTATAAAAAGACATAAGACATGAAACTTATCAACAAATTCATCATAGCTCTGGGCATGACTGCGGCGGCAGCCAGCGTATCGGCTCAGAATACTGCTACCGGATATTTCCTTGACGACTATATGTATCGTTTCCAGATGAATCCTGCCATTGGAAACAGCAAAGGATTTATCTCGATGCCCGCTATCGGCAACCTGAATGTGGGTTTTAACGGCGACCTTCATCTGAAAAGCCTGCTTTACAATGTCAATGGACGCACGGTCACATTTATGCATCCAGGTGTCTCGGCTGCAGAGGTGATGGGCAACCTTAAGGATATGAACAATCTTAACACCAACCTTAAGGTTAATGTCCTGACCGTCGGGTTCAAGGGTTTTGGAGGATACAATACGATTAATGTCGGTGTGCGTGCTGACGTTGGTTTCCGTCTGCCCAAGTCGATATTCTCTCTTCTTAAGGAAGGAGTATCCAACAAGTCATACGAAATCGAAGGAATGGGCGCTTTTGCCAACTCCTATGCCGAGATCGCCCTCAACCATTCTCGCGACATAATGGACGGCCTTCGTGTCGGAGCAGCTGTTAAGGTGCTCGTCGGAGCGGCAAACTTCGACGCCCGTTTCAATCGTGCGACTCTTAATCTCGGAGAGAACGACTGGACAATTGTGTCGAACGCCGATGTGTATTCCCGTATGAAGGGATTCAAATACAAGACCGAATACAGCGAGGATACCAAAAAAGACTATGTCAACAGCGCGGATGTCGATGGTGCGGGAGTCGGTGGCTACGGTATGGCCTTTGATTTCGGCGCAGTATATAATGTTTACTGTCTGCCCGACCTTACGGTGAGTGCGTCGATTCTGGATCTCGGTTTTATCAAGTGGAAAAACAACGTGGTGGCATCGACTGACGGCGACATAACTTTCAATACCGACAAATACAGCTTCAGTGCCGACGACAATGCTGCAAACTCCTTCGACAATACCAAAGACATGATAAAAGACGATATTTCGCTCCTTTATCAGCTTAATGACAAAGGCGACCTCGGTAGTGTGAACACTTCGCTCGGAGCTACTTTGAATATCGGTGCCGAATACAAGTTCCCGCTCTATCGCCGCTTGAGCTTCGGTCTTCTCAACACAACCCGTATTCAGAAAAATTATGGCTGGACTGATTTTCGTCTTTCGGCAAATGTCGCTCCGACCAAAGTGTTCGACGCCTCGGCAAGTGTTGCAATGGGAACCTACGGTTTCTCTTTCGGCTGGTTGCTCAATCTGCATGCTACAGGGTTTAACTTCTTCCTGGGAATGGACCATACGACAACCAAGCTTGCCAAGCAGGGAGTACCTTTGTCGAGCAACGCTCAGTTTAATTTCGGTATGAACTTCCCGTTCTGATCATAATACGACACTCATAATATCGGGACACCGCACAGGTTTATAAGCCGGCGGTGTCCCGTTGTTTTTTCATAAATCTTTTGTAACTTTGCCGCCTGAAACAGATAGCAGAGATGAGTAATATCTACGCACAATTGTTTTGGTCGTTTTTTAAGATTGGCGGGTTTACATTCGGCGGTGGATGGGCCATGATTTCGCTGATCGAGAAAGAGGTGGTCGATCATCGGAAGTGGATCGACCGTACAGAATTCCTTGACTTGCTTGCTGTAGCCCAGTCGCTGCCGGGCATTCTTGCAGTCAATATCTCAGTGGCAGTGGGGGACAAACTGCGGGGAATGCGGGGGAGCGTGGCCGCAGCTACAGGCACCATAATACTTCCTTTCCTTATCATCCTCACCATAGCGATGTTTCTTACCCCGGAGACTATAAAAAACAATCATGTCATCAGCAGCATATTCATGGGTATACGCCCGGCGGTTGTGGCTCTGATTATCGCACCGGTCATAACGTCGGCCAGGGCGGCGGGCATTACCTGGCGCACTGTAATCATTCCGGTCGCCACCGCTTTGTTGATATGGTCCGGCTGGCCGTATATTTCTAATCCAATTCTTTTTATTGTGCTTGGCGGGGCTGTCGGTTATATCTACACAGTCCGCAAACAGTCGCATATCGCCGCCGGCCGCAGGAAGGAGGAGTCTGACAGATGATTTATCTTAAACTTATCTGGGCTTATTTGAAAATCGGCCTCTTTGGTTTTGGGGGAGGGTATGCGATGCTTGCCCTTATCGAGCGCGAAATTGTCGGCCCGGGATGGATTACCGAGCAGATGTTTACCGATATAGTTGCTATTTCGCAGATGACCCCGGGGCCTATAGGCATCAATTCGGCGACTTATATCGGATATGTGGCTCCCGGTGTTTCGTCCGAGGCCTTATCGTCACCGATTTTCGGCATACTGGGCTCGTTGCTATGCACACTCGTTGTAGTGCTTCCCTCGTTTCTGTTAGTGGCTTATACAAGTCATCTTATACACCGTCATCGCGACAGCGTCGTCGTCAAAGGTATATTCGCCGGCCTGCGGCCTGTTGTCATAGGGCTGATAGCTTCGGCCGCTCTCCTGTTGATGAATGGATCAAACTTCGGGACAACCGAACCACAGATAATAATAAGCGTTGCGATTTGCGTGGCTGCCTTTGTCCTTGTCTATTTTGTAAAATTGCATCCGATAGCCGTGATTGCTCTCTCGGGAGTGGCCGGCTACATAATATTCGGGTTATGAATCAGATTTACCAGTCCACTACCGAATGGCTTTTTACACAATTGCCGGTATTTCAGCATATCGGCCAGTCGGCCTATAAACCCGGTCTTGAGACATCCCGCCGACTTTCGGCGTTATTCGGAAACCCTCATGCCGGTCTGCGCACGGTTCATGTTGCCGGTACGAACGGCAAAGGTTCCACCACATCCACCCTTGCTGCAATTCTCTCGGCATCGGGGCGGAAAGTTGGTCTGTACACATCGCCGCATCTCGTCGATTTTCGTGAACGCATACGAATCAACGGCGAGATGATAAGCCAAGAGGCGGTTATTGACTTTGTCGACCGTTACCGTGCCATGAATGTCAACGACTTGCATCCGTCATTTTTCGAGCTGACGACAATTATGGCATTTGAGTTTTTTGTCCGGGAAGAAGTTGATGTGGCAGTGATCGAGGTCGGACTTGGCGGCCGTCTTGACACCACCAATATCATAACGCCGGATTTGTCAGTGATAACCAATATATCGCTCGACCACACTGCTCTCCTCGGATCGACACGACGTGAGATAGCCGGAGAAAAAGCCGGCATCATCAAGCCGGGCGTGCCGGTTGTCATTGGTGAGTCAGATCCGGAAATCCGCGACGTTTTTGAGTCGAAAGCGGCTGAATGCGGTTCGGAAATCGTTATTGCCGATGAATATGCCCCGATAATGAATGCGGTGGACCGAGGTAGCCGGATAGATTACACTACACGTTTTCACGGTGATTTATTTGGATCGCTATGTGGAAAGTGTCAGCCTCTGAATGCGGCCACGGTGCTTACAGCTGTAGATTTGCTTAACAATCGATGCGGCTATGGCCTTTCAGACAGAGATATAGCCTATGGCATGGGGCATGTGTCGGAACTGTCGGGACTTGTAGGCCGTTGGACCAGAGTGGCTGAAAAACCCACTGTGATATGCGATACTGGTCACAATATAGGCGGATGGCAATATATTAAGGATGACCTTGGCCGCATAGCGGGACACAAGATACTTGTTCTCGGTTTTGTGAACGACAAGGATGTCTCATCTATTTTACAATGCATATCGAATATAAAAGACGCAGAAATTATATTCACCAGGGCATCTGTAGCCCGGGCGCTTGATGGGGAGGCCCTGCGTATTAAAGCTGCGGAATACGGGCTGACCGGAGACGTTATCGAACCGGTCAAGGCGGCAGTTGCCGAGGCCGTCAACCGGGCACGAATAAGCGATTCCACGGTTTTTGTCGGTGGCAGTAACTTCGTCGTCGGCGACTATCTTTCTTAGACTTCTGACGGCTTTATCTTCTTAACTTAAATTAACTCTTAATTATTTTATTTCGGTTAATGAATTACTACTTTTGCAAATATAAACTTTAATAACTATATTTTATAATTTAAACTCCACTGCATGAAGAAATTTTTTTTACTCCTAACTGTCTTCTTTTTCGGTGCATCCCTCATCAAAGCCGAGACTGTAACCTGTTATATTGATAAATATAACTACGACACCGAATCCTATGAGGCTGCTTTCCAGAGTTTTACCACTGAGCTGACTGTTGACGAGAATGGCGTGTACACCCTGGCTGACTTCTTTAATTCAGGTTGTCCTATAAGTTGGACCTTGTCTCCTGTGGAAGGAGTAGGATACGATAACATGACGTTTGCCGATAATTGCTATTACACCCCTTCTGATGACACATATAAATGGTTCTTCGACTATACTAATAATGAATATGCCGTATGTAAAGGTTTTCTGGAGGCAAATTCTGAAGATTCAGTAACTTTCTCCTATACTTATTTGGAAGAAGAAGGATATTCATATAGTGAGGCAAGTGCAATAGAGGGATATAAGTGCTATTCTTCTATTAATGTCTATTCTCAAAGTGACGATACGGCATATAATAATTATTATTATATCTCTTTCTATCATAACGTAGACGCATCGTCGGGCATTGCTGATGCTGCAGTTGACGAAAACTGTCCTGCTGAATACTACAACCTTCAGGGTGTCCGTATAAACAACCCCACCAACGGCCTTTATATCTGCCGTAAAGGAAATGCCACAACGAAAGTTTACGTAAAATAAGACATACTATTAATATCCTATACAGCGGGAGACAGACCTAAAGTTTGCCTCCCGTTTTCATTGACAGGGATATACGGTTGCGGCGAGTATCTACCTCGATTACGCGCACTGTAACGTGCTGGTGCAGCTTTACAACCTGCATTGGGTCGGACACGAAGCGGTCGGACAGTTGGGATATGTGGACCAGACCATCCTGATGTATGCCTATGTCGACAAATGCCCCGAAATTGGTTATATTGGTCACGATTCCCGGAAGCACCATGCCGGGTATCAGCGAATGAATGTCGCTCACCGATTCGTCAAACTCAAATTTTTCAAGTTTGTTTCGCGGGTCACGGCCCGGTTTTTCGAGTTCGGTAATAATGTCGGTCAGTGTGGGCATTCCGACCTCGGCGGTGACATAGTGCCGGAGATTGATGCTTTGGCGTTTGGCCTTGTCGGCAATCAGATCGGCGACGGTGCATCCGCAGTCGCGGGCCATCTGCTCGACTATGGAATATGATTCAGGATGTACCGCGCTGTTGTCGAGCGGGTTTTTGCCGCCCCTGATGCGCAGGAACCCCGCACACTGTCTGAATGCGGCCGGACCGAGACGTGGCACTTTGAGAAGCTGGCTGCGGGAAGTGAAATTGCCGTTGGCAGTTCGGTAGTCGACGATGTTGCGGGCAAGTGTCGGTCCAAGGCCACTGACATAGGTGAGCAGGTGAGGACTGGCTGTATTGAGATTCACACCCACTGAATTTACGCAGCTTTCGACCGTCATGTCGAGTGTGCGTTTGAGCTTGGTTTGGTCGACATCGTGCTGATATTGACCAACCCCGATGCTTTTTGGATCGATTTTTACCAGTTCGGCAAGCGGATCCATCAGCCTTCTCCCGATACTTACTGCCCCACGTACCGTGACATCTTCGTCGGGGAATTCCTCCCTTGCTGTTTTTGAGGCTGAGTATACCGATGCCCCGTCTTCGCTGACAGAGAATATGCCTGTCGACTGTGGCAGGCTGAGTGCCTTTACAAATCGTTCTGTCTCACGACCGGCTGTGCCGTTGCCTATTGCGATTGCCTCTATGCCGTATTTTGAGACCATTGTCTTGACTTGCTGAGCCGCACGTTCGCTGTCATTGCGTGGCGGATGGGGAAATATGGCTTCGTGGTGAAGCAGGTTGCCCTGGGCATCGAGGCATACAACTTTGCAACCTGTTCTGAAACCCGGATCGATGCCCATGACGCGCTTTTGCCCCAAGGGGGCTGAGAGTAAAAGCTGTCGCAGGTTTTCGCCAAACACTGTTATAGCTTCATCATCGGCCTTCTCTTTGCTTTGAGCTGAAAACTCGGTCTCGATTGAGGGCTTGAGCAGTCGCTTGTAAGAATCGGAGACTGCTTCGGAGACAAATTTTGAGCACGGACCGTTGCCGCGCACTATATTGCGTTGAAGCCGTTCAAGTCCTTCGTCCGACTCTGGAGAAATCGACACACGCAATATGCCCTCGGCTTCTCCACGGCGCATGGCCAAAAGGCGGTGAGAGGAACAACGGCGCAATGGCTCGGAGAAATCAAAGTAGTCGGCATATTTGGCGGCTTCGTCTGATTCAGCCTTGGCCTTTACAACCTTTGACGAAATAACTGCTTCACGTCGGAATGCGCTGCGAATCACGTTTCGCGAACGTTCGTCCTCGCTTATGTTCTCGGCAATGATATCTTGGGCTCCTCGCAGAGCGTCGTCGGTGGTTTCAAGGTTCGGCCCCAGATATTTCCGGGCTGATACCTCGGGGTTGCTGTCGCGCTGTCGCATGATTTCGGCAGCAAGTGGCTCAAGACCGTTTTCGCGGGCTATCTGGGCACGGGTTCGTCGCCGCGGTTTGAACGGCAGGTAGATGTCTTCGAGTTCCACACTGTCCCAGCATTCGGTTATGCGTTTACTGATGTCTGGGGTGAGAGAGCCTTGCGAGTCTATAGTTGACAAAATCGTCTCTTTGCGTCGCATGAGCTCGGCATATTTGTCGTTCAGCTCACTGATACGCGCCACTTGCACTTCATCCATTGAGCCTGTCCGTTCCTTGCGGTAACGGCTTATGAATGGAATTGTATTGCCTTCGTCCAGAAGTGCCACGGTATTGTCTACATATTTCTGGTCGAGCCCCAAATCCCGGGCTATTATATGATTATATGGTTTCATTCCGTATGTCATTATTAAAAGAGTCTACAAATATAGTTAAAAGCTGCGGAGTTTTCACTAATTTTGTCTTTTGTTTGAAAATATCGCATCATGTCAAGAAAACGTAAGGAACAGCCGTTAGTGCCCGGAGTCGAGATTACCGACGTGGCTGCTGAAGGCAACAGCATAGCAAGAATTAACGAACTTGTGACATTCGTCCCATTCGGGGCTCCCGGCGACATTGCCGACATAAAAATCGACCGCAAGAAACGAAACTACGCCGAGGGGCATATCGAGCGAATGGTCACTCCGTCATCCCTGCGTGTAGAGCCGAAGTGCGAGCACTTCACAATATGTGGCGGTTGCCGTTGGCAGCATCTTCCATACGACTATCAGCTTCAGTGCAAACAGCGGCAGGTTAAGGATGCGCTTGACCGTATCGCAAAGGTAAAATATCCGGAAATATCCCCTATTATAGGTTCTGAAAAGATATACGGTTATCGAAACAAGTTGGAATATACGTTCTCAAATCGTTGCTGGCTCACGTTTGAACAACTGCGCTCGGGCGAGTCGTTCGATGACCGTTCGGCAGCAGGATTTCATATTCCCGGAGCTTTTGACAAGGTGCTTGACATAAATTCATGTCATCTTCAGGATGATATAACCAACCGTCTGCGCAAGTGTGTTAAATCATACGGTCAGGAGCATGGACTCGAATTCTACGATATCAAGGCTCAGCAGGGATTCCTTCGTAATATGGTCGTTCGAACATCATCGACCGGAGAGTTGATGGTTATAATGGTCGTCGGCCGCGACGACAAGGAAGCAATCAAAGGTCTGATGGACCATATAGCCGGCAACTTCCCTGAAATTACATCTTTGATCTACATAGTCAATACAAAAGTCAACGACTCTATTGGCGATCTTGGGCCGGTGGTGTATGCCGGCAGGCCATGGATAGAGGAGGAAATGGACGGGTTGCGGTTCCGAATAGGTCCGAAGTCGTTTTATCAGACCAATTCGGCTCAGGCCTATCGCCTGTATAGCGTTGCGCGCCGTCTCGCCGCTCTGACCGGCGATGAGCTTGTCTACGACCTATATACAGGCACGGGCACAATTGCCAACTTTGTGGCCCGTGATTGCCGCAAAGTCATAGGCATCGAATATGTGCCCGAAGCCATCGAGGACGCAAAAATCAACTCACAGGCAAACGGCATTGAAAACACTCTCTTCTATGCAGGCGATATGAAGGATGTGCTGACCGACGAGTTTATAGCTGAGCATGGCCGACCGGACGTGATGATTGTCGATCCGCCTCGTGCCGGAATGCACGAAGATGTGGTCGGGGTGATTCGGCGTGCGTCTCCGTCGCGCATAGTATATGTCAGCTGTAATCCGGCCACTCAGGCCCGTGACCTCGCGTTGCTTGACGACCTTTACGAAGTCACTGCTGTTCAGCCGGTCGACATGTTCCCGCACACGGCTCATGTAGAGAACGTGGTACGGCTTGACTTGCGCCCAGAGCCGAATTGTAGTAGCGAGGATCGTCAGTGACCTCCTTGCCGATGAATGCAGGACGTTCGAAAGCCTCGTCAGGGGATGACAGCTCAATCTCGGCGACAACCAGTCCGTCGAGATTGCCGTGGAACAGATCAACCTCCCAGCGGCCAAACCGATAGCGTGTCTTATCGATCAGCGACTTGACATCAAGTTTGTCGAACATGGCTTCGGCGTCAGCTGCCGGGATAGGATATTCCCATTCGTCGCGTACCGCTCCTTTATTGCGTCCTTTTACAGTCATACAGGCTTTGTTGCCGTCAATCAGACGAAGACGCACTGTTGCTCCGGGATCGGTTGACAGGTAGGCTTGTACGTAGTGATAAGAAGCATCGGCTTTCGAGAGGTCGAGTTCCGAAATATCGACCAAAAATTTGCGTTCAATCTCTTTTCCCATAATTGGCAAAATTAACGAAAAATCGTAACTTTGTCACATGATTCGAGAAGAAAAAGATTTCGACCTGACGTCATATAACACATTCAGGCTGCCGATGACAGCTGCGAGGTTTATTGAATACGATACACCCGCCGATCTGTCATACCTGTACGATCGTGGCATTTTTAAAAAACGATGGATGCATCTCGGGGCTGGAAGCAACCAGCTGTTCGCTACGCCTTATTATGACGGGACAGTACTTCACAGAGCTTCGTCTCTTGCCGTTCATACCGACTGTCTCGGGAACGGCATTGTTTCTGTGACGGCTGACGCGGGTTATGTGCTTGACAGGCTGATAGACTTACTCGCAGGTCGGGACATATACGGAATCGAGAACCTATCCGGCATTCCCGGCGAACTTGGTGCAGGTGCGGTGCAGAATGTAGGAGCTTACGGTGTCGAGCTCGGCGACCGTACAAGCCTTGTGAGCGTATTCGATACGCATGAAGGGATTATGAAATCCTTTAGTCGTGATGAATGCCATTACGGCTATCGGGTGTCGCGGTTCAAGACAGGCAATGACGCGGGGAGATATATCGTAACAGCGGTCACGTTGCATCTGACAAGTAAACCTTCACCGGTGCTGACATACGGGCCGTTGCAAGAACTTGAACATGACGCGTCTCCGGCAGTCATTCGCGACAGAGTCCTTCAAATCAGGGCTTCCAAGCTCCCGTCGGTAGAAGATTATGGCAGCGCGGGAAGCTATTTTAAAAATCCGGTGGTCAGTGTGGATAAATTCAGCAAGGCTTCCGAACAAAGTGGTCTTACCATCCCTTATCATGTTACAGGCGACGGCCGATACAAGGTGTCGGCTGCGTGGCTCATCGACCACAGCGGACTGAAAGGCTCGTGCGCAGGCGATGCCGCTCTTTGGCCGGGACAACCCTTGGTGATATACAACAAGGGAGCTGCCTCAGCCGGTGATATTATTGAACTTGAACAACTTATTGCGGCCGGAGTGAAATCGAAGTTCGGAATAGAACTCAATCCAGAGGTCCAACGTATAGAATAGAATAAATGGCAAACTCATTCATAATAGAAGGCGGCCATAGGCTCGCCGGAGAAATAAGTCCGGAAGGAGCTAAAAACGAAGCCCTTCAGATCATCAGCGCGTCGTTGCTTACATCCGAACCTGTTGAGGTGCGCAACATCCCGGAGATTCTTGATACACTGAACCTGATCGATCTGTTGAGATCGGTCGGAGTAAAGGTGACGCGTCATGCCAAAGGACGCTATACGTTTCAAGCAGATAACATTGACAGTGGCGCTGTGTTATCGGACGATTTCATCCGGAAATGTGCTAAATTGCGCGGTTCGGTGCTTACAGTCGGTCCTATTCTCGTTCGCGTCGGGAAAGCTTATTTCGCCAAACCCGGTGGCGACAAGATAGGTCGTCGTAAAATCGACACCCATATTACCGGCTTGTGTGCTCTCGGGGCAGAGATGGAATATCATACCGAGCATAAAGCCTACCTGCTGTCACGTCCTGCCTCCGGTATGCGCGGAGCCTATATGCTGCTTGATGAAGCAAGCGTCACCGGCACAGCCAATATAATAATGGCCGCTGTACTCACACCGGGTGTCACTACAATATATAACGCAGCATGTGAACCATACATACAGCAGCTTTGCAAGATGCTTGTCGGAATGGGCGCGCATATCAGCGGCATTGCTTCCAACCTGCTGACAATCGAAGGTGTGGAGTCGTTGCATGGCGTATCGCATGAGATTCTCCCTGACATGATTGAGGTAGGAAGCTTCATTGGTATGGCCGCCTTATGCAGAAGCGAGCTGACCATACGAAATGTGTCTTATGACAATCTTGGCATAATTCCGGATTCATTCAAGCGCATGGGTATAAACCTTGAGCGGCGTGGCGATGACATCTTCGTGCCGGCCCAGGAAGTTTATGAGATAGAGACTGCGCTTGACGGCTCGATCCTTAATGTTGCCGATGCCCCGTGGCCCGGACTGACCCCTGATTTGCTGAGTGTCATGCTGGTTGTGGCCACTCAGTGCCGCGGCAGTGTGCTCATTCATCAGAAAATGTTTGAGAGCCGTCTGTTTTTCGTTGACCGTCTGATTGACATGGGTGCCCAGATAATGCTTTGCGACCCGCATCGTGCCGTAGTGATAGGCCTTGACCACCGTTTGCCGCTTAGAGCCAACAATATGCTCTCACCGGATATCCGTGCCGGAATCGCCATGCTCCTTGCAGCGATGTCGGCAAAGGGCACGAGCCGCATAGGAAATATCGACCAGATTGACCGGGGCTATGAAAATATTGACGGCAGGTTGCGTGCGATAGGTGCACATATTACGCGAGTAGAAGATTAAATACGTTTTTTTTTGTATTTATAGTTTTGTGGATATTTGAATTATGATTACCTTTGCGGCGATAACCAAAAATATTGTCGCATAAATGGGAAATTATATTGTCAGGATTCTTCTCCTGCTGTTTCTGATACCGTCGTTCGCGTCGTTTGCTGCCGAAGACAACAAGATTGATAAGGACAAAATGTCGTTGAGAGGGCGGGTAAAGGAAGCTCTCACCCGCAAAGACCTTGTAAAATCCAAGGTTTATCTGAGTGATTCCGCCGGCGTGCTCATTGATTCGTTGACGACAGGTGGCTACTATTATTTCGAAAGTTCAGGTTCATATACCGAATCCGCAGAATTCTCGTTCACTGTTCCACGTCGGCCGGCTGTTTACAACATAGAGGTTTCGATGCCGGGCTACCAGTCATTATTCCAGACAATAACAATAGACAATATTGGACGTCGCGAATACACCCGAACTCTCGATCCGTTTTATCTTGAACGTGAACCGAAGAAACTTGACGGCGTCACAGTGACAGCCTCGAAAATCAAATTCTATAACCGTGGTGACACTGTCGTGTACAACGCCGATGCCTTCGAACTGGCAGAGGGATCTATGCTCGATGCTCTGATAAAGCAGCTTCCCGGTGTCGAATTGCGTGAGGGTGGACAGATATATGTTAACGGCGAATTTGTAGAGAACCTGCTGCTTAACGGCAAGGACTTCTTCAACGGCAAAAACGAACTGATGCTCGACAACCTGGCTGCGTACACGGTGAAAGATGTAGAGGTCTATAAACGAGAGTCAGACATAGACAAATGGAAGGGTACGGGCGGCCAGAAAAACCTTGTAATGGATGTAAAACTCAAAAAAGAGTATAATCAAGGCTGGATGATCAATCTGGAGGCCGGGGGCGGTACGGAGGACCGCTATATGTTCAGGGCGTTTGCCAACAGGTTTACAAACAACTCACGAATCACATTGGTGGGCAATGTAAACAATCTCAACGACAACCGTAAGCCCGGCGAGGCCACGACCTGGACTCCGCAGTCGAATACAACAGGCACAATGCGCACCCAGATGGGTGGTCTTGACTATATGTCCCAGCATCCCGAGGAATTATGGAAGGTCAGCGGCGATGTCACAGTACGTCATACGTCGCAGGATGACGAAAGATATACCGATCGTATAAACTTCCTGCCGTCATCGCGAACCTATGAGCACTCATTTGCCAATAACCGTCACAGCAGCACAAACGTGTCGACAAGTCACCGTTTGGTTTTGAAAGATACCCGATACTATATTTCGTCATATATTAACGGTTCATATGACAAGCATAAGTCTGATGTAACGAATTTGTCAGGTACTTTCAACCGAGAGCAGTCCGAAGTGACTTATGCCATGCTTGACACGCTGTATCGTGGCGACCCGCTTGCGCTTGCCGATGTGGTAAACCGTACAAAGATTTCAACCCGCAATTCGGGCCATAATTTAAATGGTAATGTAAGCGTCTACGGATCGTTGAAAATTCCGAAGACCGATGATAATATATCATTACGGATAGGTGCAGAGTATTCATCGGATAAAAACGAAGCATGGCGCGACTATATAGTTAATTATGGAAGCCAGGCAAAGCCTGCAATAAGACAGAATCAGTATTTTGACAACACGCCTAACCGAGATGTCAGCTTCTATGTCGGCAGTTCATATACTTATGCTTTCAGCAATGACAATTCGGTATCGATTGAATATGAATACGACCATCGGCAGGCAACTAAAGACTCTTATGCATATCAGCTCGACAGGCTTGGAGAGGAAGGAATGTTCGGCGTTCTGCCGGAAGGCTATCTCAATACTTTGGACACTTCACTGTCGTATCATTCCCATACCCAAGAAAACAGTCATTCAGTCGGTCTCCGTTTTGCCAACTGGGCTGACAACTACAGTTGGTACTTTAATCCTGAAATCAAATTCTTGCACCGTGACTTCGATTATCTGCGCAACGGTACAAATTACAGAGTTTGTCGCCAATACTATCTGTTTACACTTCCGCAATACCAAGGTAGTGTGTCCCGCTATTTCGACAGATACAAGTTCAACGACAGAGAACTTTATCGTCATTATCTCCGTCTTGGTTTGAAAGCTGAACCGACTACACCTGACCCGGTGAAAATGATTGACATGACAGATAATACAGACCCGATGAATATATGGAAAGGAAACAATGGACTGAAGACTGCATATGATTTCTCGGCAGATTTTAATTGGTATCTTAATGTGCCGGTAGGTGGATATTTGTTGAGCAATACGCTTGAACTTATATATGGCAACACTTATAATGCTCTTGTCAATGGTTACACATACGACACGGCTACCGGTGTACGCGTGAATCGCACTTACAATTTGCCTCATGGTAATTATGTTGCCAAGATACATGTATTCCCTCGATTACAGTTCGGCTCGAAAGGTCAGTTTTCTACATTCTATCGCGGCGGACTTGATTACATCCATTCGGCCGATATGATAGGCGTTGACAAGGCTGAACCTGAAAAGTCGACGGTGGAAACATGGTGGCAAGCTCACACGCTTGATTTCTCATGGCAGATTGGCAAGCAGCAGATAGGATTTCAGGGACAGGTAAACAGCCGTCACACCACATCCACCCGCAAGGATTTCAAGTCAATCACAGCAACGCACACCAATCTCGGACTTCGCGGACAGTTTAAACTGCCGAAAGGATTCGGCATATCCACCGACTTCACCCTTTACATGCGGCGTGGTTACGGTTCGTCGGAACTTGATACAACCGACCCCGTATGGAACGCCCGCCTGACTTACGCGCCCCCAAAGAGTCATTGGACATTTATGCTCGACGGCTTCGACATGCTCCATCAGCTGAGCAATGTCAGCTATGCCGTCAATGCTCAGGGACGTACGATCACATACACCAATGTGCTTCCACGCTATGTCATGCTGCATGTGCAATACAAAATCAACATACAGCCTAAAAAGAAAATCATCAACAACAGCCGTTCATTCACATGGTGAGGTAATGATTAAAAAGTGAAAGGGATGCTTCCGCTGAGTGAAGCATCCCTTTCGAGAGAATTATAAAAAAATCCCAACTCTATTAGTGTGTTTGAATTTCTTTACGTTAGATGGAATCCGGACAAGTGTCAGAAGTTCCACTGGCAAGCGATCATGCGCAGGTTCGGGCAAGCCATCGTACGCATATCGGTGATGTAGTTGTAACGGCAGTTGATGTAGACGAGAGCCTGGTCAAACGAGACATCGAGTGTGTTGAGCTGGTTGTTGTTGCAAAGCAGACGCTGCAGGAATGTCTGGTTAGAGAGGTCAAGAGTGGTGAGGTCGTTGTAAGAGCAGTCAACATACTGTAGATTGTTGCAACCTTCGACCGAAAGCGAAGTAAGGTCGTTGTAAGAGCATACAAGGTCAAGTAGGTTGTTGCAGTTGCGGACACCGAGGTTCACCATGTTGTTGTCTGAGCAGATAAAAGTCGAGAGCGAGGGAAGACCCGAAACGATCATCGAAGTAATCTGGTTGTCGTCGATGTTGAGGTTGGTCAGATTTTCAACGCCGAACAGATTGAGCGAAGTCAGCTTGTTATAACCGCAGTAGAGATTCTTTAAAGCTGTGCAACCGCTTATCAGGAGTGACTCCAGATGGCATCCCTGACAGTTGAGGGTCTGAAGTGTGGCGGTGTTTGACACATTAAGCTCGACAAACAGGTTGTTTGAGCAGTTAAGGCTCTTTATAACAATCATTCCTTCGAGCGAGAGGTCGGTAAGTCTATTCTTGTAGATGTCGACCTTGTAGAGATTTGAGCAACCGGTGAGGTTTGCTTCTTTGAGTTTGTTGCGCGAGGCATTCAGTTCTGAAAGAGCCGTGCAGTTGCTTGCGTTGAGAGATGTGAGTGCGTTGCGTGATACGTCGAGTTTGGTAAGGGCTGTGAATCCCGATACGTCGAGCGAGCCGGCGAGATGTTTGTCTTTCCATTCGATAGCGGTAACATGGCCGTTTTCAACCGTGATACCTTCGACGGAACCGAGATTATTAATGTCGGATACCTTGAGTACGTTAGCATTTGTACCATCCTTCTCAGCGGTCTGGCTTAAGAAAGCCTTAAGTTGGTTAGCTTCGTTTTTAGCGATCTTCTGTGCGAAAACAGTCATGCTTCCAAGCAGGATTGTCATCAGTAAAATAGCCTTTTTCATAAAAAATAGTTGTTGGGTTAGTAATTTTTATACTCTTCAAACAACAACTATCGGAAAAAGGTTTGAATCACATGAAAATTTTAAAAAACAAATTGAAGAATCAGAATGGAGCCGGAGTGCCGGGCTTGTCGAAAATGTCAGCCGAACCGCCCTGAAGCTGTTCAGAGGCGGGTGTGAGCGAGAACGGAGCAGGCGACTCGGATGTACCGTCGGAATTCAGGCGCGAGCTAATAGTGGCATTCATCAGGTCGTCAGCCTCATTCCAGTTCTCAAACCGGGCGAACTTGGCCTTGAATCTCATCTTTACGTCATCAACACGGCCGCTTCGGTGCTTTGCCACAATAAATTCGGCAAGACCGCGTATGTCGTTGTTCTCGCCATCCTGACTCGAACGCAGATAGTATTCCGGACGGTGAATAAAGCATACAATGTCGGCATCCTGCTCGATTGCACCGGACTCACGGAGGTCGGAGAGCTGAGGTCGTTTGCTGTCTTTGCCGTCGCCGCCACGGTTTTCCACGGATCGGTTGAGCTGTGACAAGGCTATGATAGGAATATTCAGTTCCTTGGCGAGCTGTTTGAGCGAGCGTGAAATCATTGATACTTCCTGTTCGCGTGAGCCGAATTTCATGCCTGAGGCATTCATCAGCTGCAGGTAGTCGATGATAAGAATGCGGATCTGGTGTTCGCGTACCAGTCGACGGGCTTTGGTCCTGAGCTCGAATATCGACAGCGACGGAGTGTCGTCGATATACAGCGGTGCACCGTACAGGTGCTTGATTCGGGTCATTAGCTGCTCCCATTCCACCGGCGAGAGTGTGCCGCTCTTGATTTTTTCGCTTTCGAGTTCGCATACGTTGCTTATCAGGCGGTTGACAAGCTGAAGATTTGACATCTCGAGAGAGAAAATGGCTGTCGGGGTATTGTAGTTGACGGCAATGTTTTTGGCCATTGACAGCACAAAGGCGGTTTTACCCATAGCGGGACGGGCTGCAATGATAATCAGGTCGGAATTCTGCCATCCCGAGGTCAGTTTGTCAAGCTCGTGGAATCCTGTTTCAAGTCCCGACAGTCCCGACGCCCTGTTTGCTGCATTCTGTATAGCCTCGATTGCCTGTCCTATTACGGGGTCGATCTGAGTGACATCCTTTTTGACATTGCGCTGCGATATTTCAAAGAGCCGTCCCTCGGCTTCCTGCAGCAGGTCGTCCACGTCATTGCTTTCGTCAAACGACTTGCGCTCGATATCGGTTGCGAATGATATAAGCTCGCGTGCAAGATATTTCTGAGCCACAATGCGGGCGTGAGTCTCGACATTTGCTCCGGAGGCTACCCGGGCCGTCAGCTCGGCTATAAAGGCCGGTCCGCCAACCTCGTCAATAGTTCCGGCTTGACGAAGAGCCTGCGTGACGGTGAGCATATCAATCGGTTGCTGCGCGGCTCCCAGACTCTGAATAGCCTCGTAAATTTTACGATTGGCCGGCTCATAAAAACTTTCAGGCTTCAGCAGGTCGCAAACAGTGGTATAGGCATCGCGTTCGAGCATCAGTGCTCCGAGGACTGCCTCTTCAAGGTCGCGGTCCTGAGGCATTATTTTGCCGAGTGTGTCGGCAATAGTCGGCTGTTGCCGGCCTGAATTATATGGGCGTTGATTGTCTGTTGCCATTATCGTCACATAGGAGAATTTCAGACAAAGTTACGAAAAAACTCCGTAACGGCTTGTCGACGTTACGGAGTTTTTTCGTGATAACGGCCTTAAAGGCTTATTTTCTTAGAGATAACAGACTTCTCAGTAGTAATGGAGAGTATATATATTCCTTTAAGAGACGATATATCTAAAGTCGCATCACCGTTCCCGGCGGCCGAAACAACGGTGCGTCCGCTAAGGTCGGTGAGACGTGCCGTTATATTTCCTGCCGTCTCGATTACTATCGTATCGTCGGCATATCTGACAGCTATATCGTCGCATGCGATGTCGTCGATTGAAGTCGTAATCAGATTTACAATGTCGGCATTGAGTATCCTGCCCGTGTTGGAATCAATAATCATCCCTACTATCTTTACATTTTCCCGATTAAGACATTCCGGTATTTTGAAAGTCCCTGAATAAGTGTACTCTTCGCCGGCTGTCAGCGACGAAGGCACGCTCCGGTCGATGCCCTGCCATCCGTCGTATATGGCGCGTGCTACGTGGTTGAACTCAAAATCCGAGGTTATCATCGGAGGCAGGCTTTCGAACCCGGAAAGGCTCTCGCTTTTGCCGGAAATATAATTTGTCTGATAGTAGCCGTCTTTCCAGACATGGTCCTCGATCACCGCAACTGCAACCCGATAGTCAGCTTCGGTGATATTTACCGGAAATCTCATTCTGGCTTCAAAATTGAAGTTGTTTCCATCGGGTTTCGCATTGATTTTTATTTCTGCCAATGCGGTTCTCTTAAGCTCCTCGATATAGAATGTCTCGATACCGCCGTCGAGTGTAGAATAGAAATATGTGAGGCCCGGACGCCAGCTTGACAACATATCGGTAAGATATCTGTCACGGTTGATCCATGCAGATGGTGATCCTTTCGGGAACGTCACTCCGTTATGCCATTCAGGCACTTCCAGGTCGTCGCCTATGTGCAGTGCGATTCCGATGAACGAATCAGGATAACGCATGTGCAGGGTGTCGAGGGCAACGATGCCTTTTGGACAATGGCCGCACCACATGCCGGTTGACTCCTCGACTACGATTCTTTTTTGAGGAAGGAAGCATAGAACTTCCGTAATCCATTTCGATGTGCCTATTTCGATGCCGTTTACAGTTGCTGTGGCTTCCATGTCGATGGTTTGTCCATATTCTGCCGTTATCGATGCATCCATGTCGAAATTGAAAGTCTCGCCTGGTTTAATGTCAAGTCCGGTGAATGATTTTGTGTAAGTATTGCCACGGGCTCTCCACGTCACATCCAATGTCGACAGCGTCTGGTCGGTGCACGACTTTATTTTACCCTGTAGCCGGATATTTGTGTCACCTAAGCTGTATTGCCCGGGTATATACTCCACGGCGGCCATACCCTGTTCGCCTTCGATAACTATGTCATCGATAGCAAGAATTTCCTTGTCGAAACTATTGTTGACGAAGGCTACATATATGGTTTGTCCTTCCCATTGTGAAAGCGACACTTCGTGTCTTTCCCATTCGTCAAGGGTTTCCTCAGCTATATCGGCTACTGTAACGGCATCTTCGAAATCTTCCGGTGAACTACCCTTTGTGCTGACAAGCACTTTATAGCTGCTCGGGTCGTAAGAAACTTGATTTACCGATTGCCCTTTCCAGCGTAAGATAGCGTCTGATCCACGTACCCATACCGGCGGAAGCACCATCCAGTCGTCTGCCGCCACCGTGTTCTGTCCGGGGATTTTTTTGAAAAGAGACGAACTGGCGGCATGCATGTCGCTACCGAAAATCGACAATGCGGCCCAGGATGCGGTGGATGAAAATCCGAGCTGGATACACGATACCGCCAGCTGAGCGTTGTCACGGTCGTACAGCTTTATGTCTTCGGGCATGCCGTTGTTAAAATCACATTCGTAGTAAATGATTCGTTCGGCCTCGACGTTGCCTTGTGCCGAAGCCTGAAAAGCGATGCCGTGAGTAAGGAGGCATGCTGTCAGCATGCCTCCAAGTTTGAGATTGTCAATAATTTTCATAGAGCTAATTAGGCTTGAGAAATGCTAATTAGTTTGTCTTGGTTATTTTCCCGGTGACGACACCTGATGCGGTACGTGCTACGAAGACATACACACCCGGGGCAAGTCCGTCGAGAGAGACTGCACCTTCAGACAGTGTCAGTTTTTGACTGCGTCCGGCCATGTCGGAAATTGTCAGCGACGCGTCTCCGCCGTTGTCGACGCGCAATGTGTTGCCGTCAAATGTGTATCCTGAAATGCCGTCGTTGATGATGGCATTTATGCCGGATTCGTACATGTTTTTAAGGCTGTCAAGTTTCATGCGCCAGATACCGGTGGATTTTGAGCCACCGACGAAGTCATATACTGCAACGTAAACATATTCATTGTCGAAAGTGATTGCGCAGGGATATTTACCCGGATCATTGTCGAACATATACCAGCTTTCGCCCTTGTCAGGGGTGAAAGCAACTCCTGTAAGCGGCATCCCGACAAAAATACCACCCAGACTGTCGACATTCATGCAGCGGATGTTACGGTTGTATGTGAATGGTGTCGGAGGTATCGAATCCCATGTGCTGAAATCGGTGGTAGTCTCGATAAACGGCAGATTCTGGTGATCCATAGCGCGGGCGCAGTAATAAACGCTGTCCTTCTTGGCGATTACTCCCAAAAAGTTGCTTGACCTGAAGCTGGTCCATTTGTCGTTGTCGGCATCATAATAATGGAGGGCATACATGCCGCAAAAAATAGGTGTGCCGTTGAAATCGACGATGTTGTAGCAGTAGTCGGACGTTAGTTGACCGCCGACGTTAATCATCAGCGACTCGTAGTCAGTAAGATTCCAGGTGTCGCCGAAATCTTCGGAATATAAAACCGCGCCGGTGTTGAAAGATGAGACATAGAGGCGATTACCGATATAGTTTATACCGTAGCTAACATCATAATCTATCCCTTTTGGATCGGAAATCGGTTCGATAACGCTTCTGTAGCTGAGAATTTCCCATGTCTTGCCGTTGTCGGCCGAGCGTCCTATACGGCATCCGGTAGCAGTCGCAAACACATACCCGCCTCCTTCAACGAATGTGTCAAAGTTATAACCGCGCACTTTGGTCTTTGTCCAGGTAACTCCTTTGTCGGTTGAATAATAAATTCCTCCGTTGTTGGGTACGTCCGGATCGTCGGGGAAGTCTGACATAAGCAGCGTCCCGTCTGAGGTTTTGAAAACCTTGAGGGTGGCAGGATGGTTGAGAACGCGTTCCCAGACTGCGTCGTCAGCGTGGCTCTGGAATGTGATGAATGCAATTGCCAAGGCAAGAATGCTGAGTAAAGTTTTTTTCATACAGTTATGATTTAATAGTTATGGGCTGTAAAAGTAGTCGATTGAATTCACATATCCAAAGAATTTGAGCTTATTTTAACAAAAAAGCCATAATATTTGCAATTTTGCAAATATTATGGCCACATTTGTTCGCATTTGGGTTCAGAAAAGAGACCAGCTGACAGTGAGGCCGGCCATCACAATCGATACCATCGACATCAGCTTTATGAGGATGTTGAGGCTTGGGCCGGAGGTATCCTTGAACGGGTCACCTACAGTATCGCCGACAACGGTGGCTTTGTGTACGTCGCTGCCTTTGCCGCCGAAGTTGCCTTCCTCGACATACTTTTTAGCGTTATCCCAAGCACCTCCGGCATTTGCCATGAACACAGCAAGCACGAACCCGGCCGACAGGCCTCCTACAAGCAGCCCTATTACACCGGGAACTCCGAAAATCAGGCCGGTGATTATCGGCACAATTATGGCGAGCACCGATGGGAAAACCATTTCTTTTTGTGCGCCTTTTGTCGAAATCTGAACGCAACGGGCATAGTCGGGTTCGGCTTTGCCTTCAAGTATACCTTTGATTTCGCGGAACTGGCGGCGAACTTCATCTACCATATGCGATGCTGCCCGGCCTACGGCGTTCATTGTGAGACCGCAGAACAAGAATGCCATCATACTGCCGATAAACATGCCTGAAAGCACCTTAGGGCTCATAAGGTTGACCTCGTAGAAAGCCATAAAATCGGTAAAAGAGGCCTGGTGTATGTCGACAGCACGGTCGCCTATCTGTATCATTGTTTCGCCAAGACGCTGTAGCCCGATGCGTATCTCTTCGATATATGAGGCCAGGAGCGCCAGACCAGTAAGAGCTGCCGATCCTATGGCGAAACCTTTGCCGGTTGCGGCCGTTGTGTTGCCGAGTGAGTCGAGTGCGTCGGTGCGTCGGCGGACGTCAGCGCCGAGACCGCTCATCTCGGCATTGCCTCCGGCATTGTCGGCTATCGGGCCATATGCATCGGTGGCAAGTGTTATACCAAGAGTCGAGAGCATCCCGACGGCGGCTATGCCGATGCCGTACAGCCCCATGGCAACGTTCCCGAAATCAAATCCGGAAGCAAACCAATATGAAAGAATTATGCCGCATACGACTGATATAACCGGAATGGCAGTCGAAACCATGCCGAGACCCACGCCCGATATGATAACGGTGGCAGGACCGGTTTTGCCGCTTTCCGAGAGTTTTTGTGTAGGACGATAGCTTTGTGAGGTATAATATTCGGTGGAGCGTCCGATGACGATGCCCACGAGCAGCCCGACAACAACCGAACATCCGATCAGAGCCCAGTTCTGCAATTGCAGTAGCCATAGAATCAGGAATGTAGCAACGACAATCAGTACGGAGCTGAGATTTGTGCCCAATGCAAGCGATGCCAGAAGGTCTTTCATGGTTGCGTTTTCTTTGGTACGGACCGAGAATATACCGATAATCGACAAGATTATTCCGACAGCCGCTATCAGCATAGGTGCTATTACAGCCTTATACTGCATGACAGGGTCGTCCGTGAGCAGGTATGCGGCGGCTCCGAGAGCGGAGGTTGCGAGGATAGAGCCGCAATACGACTCATAAAGGTCGGCACCCATGCCTGCAACGTCGCCGACATTGTCACCCACATTGTCGGCTATTGTTGCGGGGTTACGCGGGTCGTCTTCGGGAATACCGGCTTCGACTTTGCCGACGAGGTCTGCACCCACGTCAGCGGCCTTTGTATAGATTCCGCCACCGACACGCGCAAAAAGAGCTTGTGTTGATGCGCCCATGCCGAATGTAAGCATGGTTGTGGTGATCATGCATAATTTTGCTGTGCCTTCGACTCCGGTTACGAAGTAATCAAGCACGAGATACCAGAATGATATGTCAAGCAGTCCGAGTCCGACAACCACCAGTCCCATTACAGCACCGGAGCGGAATGCGACGCGCAGACCGCCGTTAAGCGAATGACGTGCAGCCTCGGCAGTGCGGGCCGAGGCATTGGTGGCTGTCTTCATTCCTAAGAAACCTGCAAGCCCGGAGAAAAAACCGCCCGTAAGAAAAGCCACAGGCACCCATGGATTCTGAAGCTGGAACCCGTAAGCCATGATCGAGAACATGACTACCAGTGCGATAAATACTATTCCGACTATACGGTATTGTTGTTTAAGGTACGACATGGCGCCTTTCCGCACATGAGAGGCGATTCGGCGCATAAGTTCGGTGCCTTCGCTTTGTCCCATCATGCTGCGATAAAAGTACCAGGCAAGCACGAGGGCGATTATAGCCGACACCGGAACAATCCAAAAAATTAACATAAGTGATAAATATTTGATGATGTTTGGTTATAGATTCCAAATTTAGCCTTTTTTCCCGACATATATGCAATACTCAGCGTTTCTAATCACAAAAATTCGTAATTTTGCATTACGAAATAAAAAACCAAGACCTATGAAACTGATATGTCTGGATGCGGAATTTGCCGATGCCCGTGAGATACTTGAACTCGCCATATACGATTACGATGGGAATCCCGTGTATTGTTCGCTTTTCAAACCCGAGTTTGTGAGGCAATGGCGTTCGTCTCAGCGCATTCACCATATCTCACCTGCCATGGTCAAGGACAAGCCGTCGTTTGCGTCGTGCCGCGATGACATTCAGGAGATTGTCGACAATGTGGAATATATTGTGGGTTTTGCTGTCGACAATGATGTCAGGATGCTTGAAAAATCAGGTATCGAGCATATGGGCGAGCGCGTGATTGTTGATGTTCGCGATATTTATTGGCACTGCGTGGCAAAAGCGAAAGATGTGAGTCTGAACAGCGTACCGGGACTTGCAGCATGTGCTGCCGATCTCGGGGTGAGTTTCGGTGAAGACCGGGAGCATTCTGCAGGGGGTGACACTCTGGTGACGTTACGCTGTCTGCGTAGGATGATTGAGTCGGAGCCTGACGGAGTTACCGATCCCGAGACTGTCCTTAAACGTATGATTCAGGAGACAGACATTGATAAACGTGCTTTCCGACGTGAAAATGCCAAAGGGTATGTACACCTGCTGAAGTCGCCCAAGGGTTATACATTCAAGACATCTACACACGCCACTCTGAGCCGGGATGATGTGGTGGCAACCGTTCGTGTCGATCATCGCGACCGGGCCGAAGTGGAGCTTTATCAGCATTTTTCCAAGAAAGCTACCTCATCAGACAGGCACGTGTTTGCATTGCGTGAGCGTGATATAGCTTTTTTTCAGTCATATACCAATATCTACGACGAAGAGAATGCCGACATCTACCGTATGTATGCCAAACGATATTGATTTTTATAGACATTCTGCAGCTGTGTCAAGCCGGGTATATGAGTTAACGGCCTTGTAATTTATGTTAAGGATAATCGTCGTGTCCATATGGACTGTATGTATTGTTTTGTTCTGTGGCGCAGAGGACAAGGCGAATATTGACTCTATACCAAAGGCGGTAGTGGGAAACCGTATGGTGTCGGCAGACAGCGGAATTGTACTTACGTGCGCGGCACGGCTTCGCAATCCAGGTTACGGTGAAAACCGGGACATCGACATTAATTCTCCGAAGTCGGTCACGTTCAGTCGCGACGGCCGGAAGATGTATGTTAATTCTCTGGAAGGCTGTGCGACAGTTGTGTATGAATCGGCCACGTTGAAGAAGATCAAAGTTATCCATCACCGCTTTTCTCAAAAGGATTCCCTGCTATGGCTTCCGGCTTCAGGTTATTATGACTTCACTCATTATACTGGCGGAGAGAGCCGTCCTTTCAGGGGTAAGCCGGTCGAATCTGCCCTGACACCTGACGGACGATATCTGTTTGTGTCATATTATAGGCGCACTTTTGATATAAACGCTCAGGATCCGTCGGCAATAGCCATAATCGACACACGAACCGACTCGATTGTGGCTATGACCGAAACCGGCCCTCTGCCCAAAATGGTGACTGTGTCGAATGACGGCAATATGCTGGCAATAATCCATTGGGGCGACAATACTGTTGGCCTGATGGATATTTCGTCTGAAGACATACACGACTGGCGTCATCTGCCCCCTGTAGTTGTAGGCCGAAAGCTTAAGCTTGATTACAGTCTTGACACGCCGGTAAACCGTGATGCGTCAAGCGGTTTTTTACTGCGTGGCACTCTCTTTTTGCCTGGTGATTCATTGCTTCTGGTGAGCGGAATGGCCGGCCCCGTTTCGGTAATAGACCTTAAACGGCATTTATGGGCGGGGACAATACCCTCGTTGCAGTCGGTGAGGCATATTTCCCGACATGGCGATATGTTGTATATGAGCCGTAATGTGGCGGGAGATATATTGCGTGTGTCTGTTGACAGCATTGTTAAGTCGTTTTTGGCTGCAGAAGGCGGTAATCGTTTGACTGTTAAAGGAGTTGAAAGCTGTCATGTTGGCGACGGAGCCCGTACGCTTAAAATATCTCCTGACGGAAGATATGCTTTCGTGGCATGTAATCTTGATTGCCGCCTTTATGTTGTAAGGACATCAGATATGTCGGTCGTAGGTTCGATAACCGCAGATGCATTTCCTGTAGGTCTTGACATTTCGCCCGACGGGCGTATGGTTGTGACTACTTCTCAGGGACGTAAAAATAACAGGTATTCAGAACATCCTGTCGGTGGGAATGCCGTAAACGTGTTTTCAGTGAATTATCCATATGAGTCGGGCAAGCTGCTTTCTATCGATTCGGTGGAAGAAGAGATAACTGTCAATGAAGCAGAAACTAAATCGATAGAACCCGATGAGAAATTATGGTTGTTCTTAACGCTGGCAGCTGCGGCCGCAATCCTTGGAGCCTTGGCAGCCAGAAAAAAGCAATAACGGATTCACTATTCGTCCTCCGGCTTTGTCTTAACCGACTGCACGCGGATAAGTTCAAGCCGTGTGGCTGTGCGTTTTGTGATGGTGAAAAGAAGATCGCCAAGCTGGATTTCTTCGCCTTGCACGGGAATGGTGCCTGTGGTTTCAAGAATATATCCTGCTATAGTCTGGTAATCGTCCGACTCGGGTATGTCGACATGGAAGTTGTCGCGTATATATTCAATCTCGGTACGTCCGGAAAACTCATACACTCCTTCGGAGATTTCCCTGGCCACAAGCCGAGATTTGTCGTGTTCGTCTTGTATATCGCCGAAAATCTCTTCAACGAGATCCTCGAGCGTAACGAGGCCGGATGTGCCTCCAAATTCGTCGACAACTATAGCCATTGACCGCTTTTCCTGCAGCATCCGTCGCATCATTCTGTTGGCCATAAGCGTTTCGGGCGCGAAAATCACCGGCTTAATATGTGTCTTCCAGTCGCTGTCGGCTACGAAAAGCTCGCTGACATGAATGTATCCCTGAACATTATCAATATCTTCGCGATAGACCACGATTTTGCTGCGTCCTGACGATGTGAAGAGCTTACTGAGATCTTCGCGTGACGTATTGTCTATGTCGACTGCAACAATCTCATTCCGTGGCAGCATGCAGTCGCGCAGATGCGTGGTGGAAAAATCGAGCGCATTATGGAAAATTTTCACTTCGCGTTCAACTGTTTTCTGCTCAGGGGTGTCATCAATGGTTTTTTCAATGTATTGGTTGAGGTCGCCCACCGATAGAAGCCCGAGTTTTGCATCCGAGGATTTTACTCCTGCCAGACGCATCAGCAACTTGGACAGCCAGGTTGAAAGCAACGATATGGGATAGAGGAGGATATAGAAAATCCAGACAGGTATGGCAAATATCTTGAGAGATGTGTTGGGGTTGATTCGAAAGATCGATTTAGGGAAGAATTCTCCGGTCAGAAGGATGATGCCGGTTGAAATCAATGTGTTAAGTATAAGAATTCCGGCCTGATTGTGACACCATGAACGTATCCAGTTCTCAAGCAGCTCGGCTGTGCCAAGGCCGTAGACTACAAGCATTATGTTGTTGCCAACCAGAATGGTTGAGATGAAAAACTCAGGTTTGCTGTAGAATAGGTTCAAGGCTCCGCCTACAGGACCTCCGCGTTTGACATCGAGTTCGACCCTTACTCGGTCGGATGTGACATATGCTATCTCTATGCCTGAAAATAGGGCGGAGAACACCAGCGAGAGGAGCGCTAAAATCAACATCGTATCCATATGTGATGCAGGTTATTGGGTTATGGATTCACTGTCTGAGACAATTGTATCGGCCTGATTGTGGCGAGGGAGGCGGCGTGGCCGCATGGCTCGGCGGTGTCGGGCATTCACAGAGTCGGGGTTGACTGAGTAAGTCCCTGACGATTTGTCGGAAGTTGTAGGCCGGAGTGCAACCGATGCCGAATCTATCGAATTCGATTGGTCGGCTGATGCATCCTGTTGCCGGGTGAACTGGCTTACAGGGAATATACCAGACACGCGGTTGACTTCATACTCAGTGAGACGGTCGTTGGAAGTAAACCCGTATCCTTCGATAACGCGGTCCTGACGCTCGATATGGATAAAAGAGTCGCTGTATACCGACTGACGGCGTTGGTCCCAGAATAATTGTTGCGTAAGAAAACGTTCGTTGGCAGTGTTCATTATCTTAACATTGCCGTCGAGTCGCCAAAGGCGCTGTTTCTCAAAATAAGTGGCCGAATCGCATTCAATTGTGGCATCGCGTTTCATCGCGTTGTCATATTTTTCGACAAATAAGCCGTCGGGAAATGACCAGCGGGGTTGAGAAGCCTCGCCATAGACATACCATATCGGCGCTGTAATATGATAGCGTATAACTCCTGAATCCGATATAAGAGTCGACACTTCGTGAGTGAGCATGGTCGGAGTAGTCTCCGGGTCGACTTCCAGCGAGAGTGTCTTTGCCTCGTCGCCTCCGCACGAGGTAACAATTAGAATGAGTAATATGATGGCTGGCAGGTTCCGCATACGCCGATCAATGTATGCGGCTCTGGAAGAACCAGAGTTCGTTGAAGTTGACTCCGAGAGTTATGTTGAAGTAGTTTTCTTTGAGAAGCGGATCGGGACTGGCCTGACGGTGACGGTATTCAAAACCGAGATTGACTACTGTCTTTCCGGCCGGTGTAGGAAGCCCGAATCCACAGCTTATACCGTATTCGCGAACTGAATTGTCGCCTACTTTCATATAGTCGTGGTTGTAAAATCCTCCGGCACGGTAAGCTATACGTTTGATGTAAGAGCCACGGGGCGACGGTACAAATTCGGCTCCGAGACCTATTTGCCAGCGGTCTTCGAATCTGGTCGCAATAAAGTTGTCGAATTTCGCGAATTTGGCTTTTGACCATGGCTGATATGTGAGGTCGGCTTCAACGGTAAGACGGTTGTCCCACTGCCAGTTGATACCGCCACCCCATGTGACCGGTAGCGAATAGTTGTTTTTAAGTTTCATTGACGAAACTGTGTCTGGTGTCTCATTGGAAGTTACATCATATTTGATTACACGTGCATTGCCAAGAAGTGTCTTTGAAGGGGAGAACACGGCTCCGAGAGTCAGTCGATTGCGTGGATTGATATTGAACGAGTACTGCACACCGAGCTGCAGCCTCCAGTCGCGCACGTCGATCACTTGTTCGAACAGGGCTGTAGATGATGTCGATGTCACATACACGTCGTTGAGTGTGTTACCGAAAAGATATGAGACATTGAATCCCAATGTGAAACCTTTGAACGGCTTGCCGCTGAGTCCGAGATATGCCTGGTTGATCCCTCCTGTTCCTTGCCGTGTCGACGAACCGTTTTCAATTTTTGATCCGAAGGCATATCCTACAGACGAAAACGGCAGAAGGCCAATCGATGCACCCAGATATCTGCCTATAGGGAACTGCATTGTCAGGTATTCGAGACCACCGCCGTATCTGGTTTCGTTTGTTGAACCTTCTTTTGATTTTAAAGCTGTGAAATCAAGACCCATGTCGAAGAGGAAGGTAAGGGTGTCGATAGCCGCATATGATGCCGGGTTCATCACATTTATCTGGCGTCCTGAATTCATAGCGTAACCAACAGAACCCATCTGCCGCTGTGACGAGGTGGCGTTATTGTTAAGCAGTCCGTATCCGAAGCGTGAATATGGGCTCATCGACTCCTGAGCCGAGGTCGTATAAGCGGCAGCAACAGAAGTCACTGCGATGATGGCGATAAGAATCGGTCTAATTATCTTCATGTCCGTATTGTAATCGATATAATAATATGCTGTTTAATCCTTTGCTTGCGAGATCGGGGTCGACTTCTACCTCAAAGTCGCATAACTTGCTGAGTTCGCGAGCCCATCCGCCTGTCATCACCACTTTGGTGTCAGAGGGGAGTTTTGAACGATACCATGCCACTGCACCAACGATGCCATACGCCGCTCCGAGAATCATGGCCGACCTCGTGTCGTAACCGAATATGTGCGTTTCGTCGATATCGCGAGGCGGTTCGAGCCGTGGAAGGCGAGCCGTAAACCGATGCAAGGCCTCGAGCCGCATGCTGATACCCGGGGCGATGTTGCCTCCGGCAAACCGGCCGTCGGCTGTTACGTGGTCGTAAGTCACAGCCGTGCCTGCATCTACCACCAGCAGGTTGCTCTCAGGAAACAGGCTGCATGCTCCGACAGCTGCTGCAATACGGTCTTCGCCGAGAGTCCCGGGTGTGCCATATTCAATCGTGAGGGGCAGAGGCATGGTGCTGCTTAGGTGTATCACACGTCGTGCGAACTTCCTTAGCAGCGCGTCGATGCCCGAAGCCGACCTCGATACGGAGCAAAAGATGGCGTTTTCGACTTTGCCGAACGGTGCGATGCATTCCGACAGCACCTTTTCGGTTAGTGTAGAATGTATCGACAAATCAGCCATCTCGGTTCCCTGCCACAGGGCTATTTTAGCGGCTGTGTTTCCTTGGTCTATTGTCAAGTTGTAAGCCATTTGGGCGCAAAGTTACGAATTAGTCGCAACATACGTGCAACGTCAAAGCTCAAAAAATGCTATTGACGTCCGTTAGTCGAGCGCAGCGCACGGGGAAGCATTATCGACGCATAGCTTTGCAGGGCTGCTCCGGCCAGGGTGAAGGCAAGCCAGTCTGTTGGGCCGGCTCCGTGCCAGAATAGGAAGAATGTGCCGACAGCGAATATAATAGCTGCCCATAGCTCCATTCTCGCCAGCCGCCTGATGCGAAGATTTTCTCCTTTATAGTTGCCGGCAGTCATTATTCGGCCTACAAGGGCAAGCAGGGCCCCGGCGGCATATATATATCTGAAATATTGGCCGCCTACCCGTATGATTGGCAGCAGGGTGGCAACAGCTATAGCCAGCAGTCCGATATTTACTATCCAGGACGGCATTTGTGATTTCTGTTTCATAGGGCTATTCCATTATATAGACATCCTCATCGACACGCTGCATGTGGTGGCGCTCGCGCACGATCCGTTCCATTGCTTCGCGGTCGGTGTTAAGGCTGTGGTTGAGCTGACGGTAGTGCTCAAGCGTGTCGGTGGTGGCTTTGATTTGCGAACGCAGCTCATTGATCCGCGTTTCGTATTGATAATAAGTCAGGGCAGAATGGTCGTTGAAAAAATATAAGGCGATAATTATCCCTACTGTCACCAGAAAGGGAAGCCTTACGTATCTTCTGAGCCACTTGACTGCCGGTGTGGAGAATAGTTTCATATCTTCAGTTCATTCCATTCCATGCAAAATTAATAACAATTCCCCAATCATGGCAGAAAATTTCAAAAAAATAGTAACTTTGCAGTCCTAAACCGCAATGCAAACCGCATGTCAGGACGTTTTTTGAAAATAACGCGCATATTGCTATCGCTTTTGTTTGCCGCTGTCATTACGGCTTCGGCAATGGGTGTGACATCGTTTTTGCCGGGATTTGCCGACTGGCTGTCCAGTGTACAGATTTTCCCTGCGGTGATGTCGTTTTCAGTTGTCATATTCGTTGTGTGGCTCCTTGTCACTTTAATATTCGGGCGTATATATTGTTCAACAGTGTGTCCGTTGGGTACGTTGCAGGATTTGTTTGCACGACTTCCGCGTCTGACTGCTAAGGCCGCCCGAAAGCACCACTATTCATGGCGACGTCCTGTGACGCGGGTGCAGTATGTGCTGCTTGTAGCTGTTATGGTGGCAATGATGGCGGGTGTATCGTTTGTGGCTTCGCTTTTCGATCCTTTCACTGTGTATGAGGGGATAGTCAGGCAGACCGTTGTCCCTGCCGCTAAGGAGGCGGGATTACTGCTGGAATGGCATTCGATGACGACTTGCGACCGTGTGCTGGCAGGCACGGTCTCAGGGTGTCTGGTCAACACTGTGATTCTGGCGCTTGTCGCAGTATCGGCCGCCTTGAGCGGCCGCACGCTCTGTAATTCGATATGCCCTGTAGGTACGACTCTCGGTTTTGTGAGTCGTTACGCGATAATGCAGATAGATATCGATACAGACAAGTGTGTGCATTGCGGCGCATGTGAAAGAGTTTGTAAGGCATCGTGTATCGACTTACGCGACTGCGTAGTTGACGGCGCGAGATGTGTCGATTGCTTTGACTGTCTGACTGTTTGCCCTAACGATGCCATTCATTACACCGGACGACGTCACCGTCTGTCGGATGTCTTGATGCAGCGCATCGGGCAACAACGACGAAATACAGAATCGGCCGCTACCACGGCTATGAATCTTAACGACAATGAAACAATATCTTGAACTTCTCGACCGCATAATGCGTACGGGCAACGATCGGGACGACCGCACTGGTACGGGTACAAGGGGGATATTCGGACATCAGATGCGTTTCGACCTGTCGGAGGGTTTTCCGCTGCTCACTACCAAAAAGTTGCACCTTAGGTCTATTATATATGAGTTGCTGTGGTTTCTGCGCGGTGACACGAACGTCCATTGGCTTCAGGAGCACGGCGTGAGAATCTGGAATGAGTGGGCCGACGAGAATGGTGATCTCGGCCATGTGTACGGCTATCAGTGGCGCTCATGGCCCGCACCAGACGGGCGTTCGATTGACCAGATTGCCGAAGTTGTTGACCAGATACGACATAATCCCATGTCACGCAGGCTGGTCGTGAGTGCGTGGAATGTGGCCGACATACCACAGATGAAACTTCCGCCATGTCATGCTCTGTTTCAGTTTTATGTGGCTGACGGGCGTCTGAGCCTTCAGCTTTACCAGCGCAGCGCCGACTGTTTTCTCGGAGTGCCTTTTAATATTGCAAGCTATGCGCTTCTTACAATGATGGTGGCCCAGGTTGCCGGGTTGAAGCCCGGAGAGTTTGTCCACACGCTCGGCGACGCTCATATCTACCGCAACCATTTCGAACAGGTCAGGGAGCAGCTGTCGCGTGAGCCGAGAGCCTTGCCGAAAATGGTGATAAATCCGGCCGTTCACGATATTTTCGGTTTTGATTATGAAGATTTCCGGCTTGAAGGTTATGACCCGTTGCCGCATATAAAGGGGGAGGTGTCGGTATGAGTGTGATTTCGATGATTGCAGCAGTGACCCGAAGTGGTGCAATCGGTCGCGGAGGCGACATGTTGTTTCATATTCCTGCCGACTTGCGTCATTTCAAGGCATTGACAATGGGAAAGCCTGTGATAATGGGGCGTAAGACGTGGGAATCGCTACCCGGGGGGGCTTTGCCGGGGAGGCTCAACATAGTGATTACGCGCCAAGCCGGATCTTATGATGCCCCCGGAGCAAAAGTCACTGCTTCGCTTGAGGAGGCTTTGTCGGTTACTGCCGATTGTCCGGAGGTGATGATAATCGGAGGCGGAGAAATCTACAGGCAGGCATTGCCGCTGGCAGACCGTATTTACCTCACCCGGATAGATGCGGACGCTGATGGCTGTGATACGTTTTTCCCCCGGCTTAAGGCTGATGAATGGATTGAAACTGGCACTGGAGGCCCGATAATTGACCAAAAGAGTGGATTGAACCTGCACTTTGTTTGTCTATCTCGCAAATAGTGCTTAACTTTGCAGCGTTAAACGTGAGCCCCGGTAGTTCAACGGATAGAATAGAAGTTTCCTAAACTTTTGATAGCAGTTCGATTCTGCTCCGGGGTACGAAATATGAACCATTATCCACGCAGCGATGTTATGAATAAAGGATAATGTCCATAATTTTGAACACTACTAACTTACAGTTCATAACCAAAAATATGAGCAAATTGGAAATAAAGGGCGAAGAATTGCCCGACATGCCATGGCAGGACCGTCCTGCCGGTTCAAATGAAATCGTCTGGCGCTATTCGTCGAACCCCATCATACGTCGCGACAAGCTTTCCACCTCAAACAGTATATTCAATTCGGCTGTTGTCCCGTTTAAGGACGGTAAGTATAATTACGCAGGTGTTTTCAGATGTGATGACACTAACAGGCGTATGCGTCTGCATGTAGGGCAATCCGTAGACGGATTTGACTGGGATATACAGGAAGAGGACGTGCACTTTGAGGGAGCTGACAGCGAAGTGGCACGTTGGGAATATGGTTATGATCCACGTGTGGCAAAAATAGGTGACAAATATTATGTTACCTGGTGCAACGGCTATTTCGGCCCGACTATCGGGGTGGCCTGGACAACTGATTTCAAGGTATTCCACCAGCTGGAGAACGCTTTTCTGCCTTATAACCGCAACGGAGTGCTTTTCCCCAGAAAGATTAATGGCAATTATGCCATGCTTTCGCGCCCGAGCGATACCGGCCATACAGCGTTCGGTGATATTTTTTACAGTGAGTCACCGGATATGGAGTTCTGGGGACGTCACCGTCACGTAATGTCGCCGGCAAAATTTGAAGAGAGCGCATGGCAGTGCATGAAGGTGGGAGCAGGTCCTGTGCCTATCGAGACTTCTGAGGGTTGGCTTTTGTTCTACCACGGTGTGCTCAAATCGTGCAACGGATATGTGTATGCATTCGGATCGGCTTTGCTTGACCTTGAACAGCCCTGGAAGGTATTGGCACGCAGTGCGCCATATCTGATATCGCCGCGTGAACTCTACGAGCTTACGGGAGACGTTCCTAATGTCACGTTCCCATGTGCATCACTTCATGATCCGGCCACCGGACGTGTAGCAATCTATTACGGATGTGCTGACACTGTCACCGGTCTGGCATTCGGCTATATCCCTGAAATAGTTGAATGGACGAAGAAGAATTCGCTTTGACAGACTTATAAATCCACAATAAAAACGGCCGCTGACCCGATAAAGGTTGGCGGCCGTCTGATTGTTCAGGGGAGGGAAATTTTCAGAAAAACACAGCCGGATAGAGGGTACGCATGTTGTAATGGGAGGCCATAGACTCGCCATATGCCCCGGCCGAAAGGATTGCAATGAGGTCGCCACGGTGAGTGCGGGGGAGAGGCTCGTCTTTTGCGAAGACATCGCTCGATTCACATATAGGCCCGACGACATCGTATGTCTCAACTGGAGCACCCGGAGCGGCTGAAAGGTTTACAATAGCGTGATGCGCACCATATAGGGCAGGGCGTATGAGGTCGGACATGCCACCGTCAACAATCACAAATTTTCGACCTATCCCTTGTTTGACATAAACAACTCGTGTGATCAGACTCCCGCACTGTGCAACTATCGACCGGCCCAATTCACAATGTATTTCTTGACCGTCATGCAGATCGATTGCTTCCATTAAGGTGTCGAAATATTCTGAAAAGTCGGGGACAGGGTTGTCTTCCGGATTGTCATAGTCGATACCCAGACCACCTCCGACATTAATGGTGTCGATTCGTATACCTCGCGACTCAAGCTTGCCGATAAGATTGTTGATGCGTTCGCCAAGAAGCTTGAACGGCTCCATGGTGGTGATTTGCGAGCCGATGTGGAAATGAAGGCCGCGAAGATGCAGCGATTTGCTGGCTAAAGATTTGTCGACGGCCTCATCAAAGCGGGTGAGGTCTATGCCGAATTTGTTTTCTTCGAGACCGGTGGTGATGTAATGGTGCGTGTGCGCGTCGATATTTGGGTTGATGCGAAGTGCCACAGGTGCTACAATTCCCATTTCGGACGCAATCGATGCGATTACTTCAAGTTCTTCGACAGATTCGACATTGAAGCAGCCTATTCCTGCGAGAAGTGATTCCCTGATTTCGCTGTCTGTCTTTCCGACACCGGCGTAAACAATGGACGAAGCAGGGAATCCGGCCTGGATGGCTGCATTTACTTCGCCTCCGCTGACACAGTCGGCACCGAATCCGGCCTTGGCTATTATGCGCAGTATTTCGGGGTTGCCATTGGCTTTGATTGCGTAATGGACGCGAATGGGTATTCCGCAGGTGCAATCTTTTATATTGCCAAGAGTCGCTCGCAGCAACGCTGTATCATATAAATAAAAAGGAGTGGGATGGTTGCTGAATTTTGTGGGCAGAATCATGAGAACAAGCTGTTGGACAGGGCACGGAGAGCCTTTTCCTTGTCTTCCCTGCGTATGAGAAATGAAATGTTGTAGTTGCTGCCTCCGTATGAAATCATGCGTACGGGAATATCGCGTAAAGCATCAAGCGCGTCAGCTTCAAATCCACGGTTACGCCATTCGAGATCTCCCACAACGCATATGATTACCATGTCGCGGTCGATAGTGACGCTGCCGAAGCTATGGAGCTCGTCGACGATGCGGTCGAGGTTGCGGTCATTGTCGATAGTCAGCGATACACCTACTTCGGAGGTCGTAACCATGTCGATAGGTGTTTCGTACTTCTCGAATACTTCGAACACCCGTTTAAGAAAACCGTAGGCAAGCAGCATGCGACCCGACTTGATTTTTATGGCCGTAATGTTGTCTTTTGCTGCCACAGCTTTTATTGACGACTGCTGCAGGCTGTTGTCTATAAGTGTGCCTTCGGCTTCAGGCTGCATTGTGTTGAGCAGGCGTACGGGTATGTTTTTGAGTTTGGCCGGACGTATGCATGTGGGGTGAAGTATTTTTGCTCCGAAGTAGGCAAGTTCTGCCGCTTCGTCAAAGTGGAGGTTGCGCACAGGGGTGGTGTTTTCGACAAAACGGGGGTCGTTGTTATGCATTCCGTCAATGTCGGTCCATATCTGCACTTCGTCAGCCTCTACAACTGCCCCTATGATAGATGCGGTGTAATCTGACCCGCCACGCTGGAGGTTGTCTGTCTTTCCGGTGTGATTGCGGCATATAAACCCTTGGGTTATCAGTATCTGTGTGTCCTTGTTTGCTTCAATCATCGGAAGCAGGTGTCGGGAGATGTATTCGGTGTCCGGCTCGCCGTGGGCATCGATGCGCATGTAGTCGAGCGCCGGTAGGAGCACGGAGCGGATACCGCGTTCGCACAACAGCAGGTGGAGCAGATTAGTGGATATCAGTTCACCTCTGGCAACTATCACTTTTCCCATGTCGGCGTCACGTGCCCCGTGGGCGGCTTCGCGTATTTCATCGAAGAATCCCCTTACGACACGGGACGCTTTGGCTGCCCATTCCGGATTGGAGTAAAGCTCGGCGATTATGCCGTCGTATTTGCTTGCGAGACTGTCGATAAGTGCTGCCGCCTCGCTTTGGTGCCCGGCAGAGGCTGTTTCAGCTATGGAAATTAGGGCGTTTGTGGTGCCGCTCATAGCCGAGAGTACAATCAGGTTGCCGTTTTCGCGTGACGCAAGTGTTGCTACTTCTCTGATTCTCTGAGGCGTTCCTACGGAAGTGCCTCCAAACTTCATTACCTTCATCTATTGTATTGTACCTAAATTCTTTCTTTCAGTTTGCAAAATTACTGATTTTCCCGCGATACAGCAAAAAGTAGCTACGGCGGCAAACGTGTTGACATTGCCACCGTAGCTTTAAGATTAATAAATGCCTTGCGCAATCATTGCGCGGGCCACTTTCATGAAACCGGCCGTGTTTGCGCCTTTTACGTAGTTGACAAAACCGCTGTCATCTTTGCCATAGCGCACACATTGGGCGTGAATGTCAGCCATGATCTCTTTTAGTTTGTCGTCAACTTCCTTGGCTGTCCAGCGCAGACGCTGGCTGTTCTGTGCCATTTCAAGTCCGCTGACCGACACTCCTCCGGCGTTGGATGCCTTACCCGGGGCATAGAGTATCTTGGCGTCAATGAACCGGTGCACGGCTTCAGGGGTAGATGGCATGTTGGCCCCTTCGCTCACGGCTATGCAGCCTTGTTCGAGCAGTATGCGTGCATCCTCGCCGTCGAGTTCGTTCTGTGTAGCCGAGGGCATTGCAATGTCGCAGTCGACAATCCGCCACGGACGCTGTCCGGCGTGGTATGTGCACCAGCTTTCTCCTTCAAGTTCGCTCAGTCGTCCACGATAGAGGGTCTTTAAGTCGAATATTCTTTCAAATTGTTCGCGAGTGAGACCGTCGGGTATTACGATGGTGCCGTTGCTGTCGCTGAGAGATACGACTTTTGCGCCGAGCGATATAAGTTTGTCGGCTGTATAGAGCGCCACATTGCCCGCTCCCGACACTGCTACGCGTTTGCCTTCAAGTGAGATGTTGCGCGTGGCAAGCATGTTGAGCAGAAAGTAGACATTCCCATAGCCTGTAGCTTCGGGCCGCATGAGCGAGCCTCCGAAATCGTTACCTTTGCCGGTAAAAGTGCCGGAGAATTCGCGCTGCATTTTCTTGTACCAGCCGAACATATATCCCACTTCTCGTGCTCCGACACCGATGTCGCCTGCAGGCACATCGGTGTCAGGACCGATGTTGCGCCACAATTCGTTGACAAACGCTTGACAGAATCGCATCACCTCCATGTCGGATTTACCTCGGGGCGAGAAATCCGATCCGCCTTTGGCACCGCCCATGGCCAGAGTGGTGAGCGAGTTCTTGAATGTCTGCTCAAATGCAAGGAATTTGAGGATGGACAGATTTACGGACGAGTGAAAACGTATGCCGCCTTTGTAAGGGCCGATAGCGTTGTTATGCTGTACGCGGTAGCCCATGTTGTTGCGCACTCGTCCGGAATCGTCGACCCATGACACCCTGAAAGATATTATCCGGTCAGGCATGCAGAGTCGTTCGAGAAGATTCAGACGTTCGAACTCCGGATATTGGTTGTACACATCCTCGATAGCTGAAACCACTTCCTCGACAGCCTGAAGATATTCGGGCTCGTTGGGAAATCGTGCCGACAAGTCGGCCATGAAATCTTTAGTGTTCACTTATTGATAATTAGAAATTGAAAAACAGCCAATCAGGATACAATCTGTCGGCAAAAATTGGAAACTGCGTGCAAAGTTATATATTATTCTTTGAATATACAATAATTTTTGCTGTTTGTTTCTATATATTGGGCAATAAGTGACTTTATGATTAAAATTCAGCCAAAAAATGGCAGACGGATAAATATTGTCTGATTTTATGGATGAATGGCCGCAGCTGTTTCTGGATGTTATTTGTCAAGATTGTTGTACTGCTCGTCACTGACCGGTTCAAGCCATACGTTGGAAGTGTTTTCGCCTGATATTTCAAAAGCGAGATGTGCAAACCAGCTGTCAGCTGCAGCTCCATGCCAGTGTTTTACGTTTGCCGGGATATGGATTATAGTGCCGGGTAATATTTCAACGGCCGGTTTCCCTTCTCCCTGATACCATCCCCGACCGGCGACTCCTATGAGCATCTGTCCTCCTCCTTTGTCAGCTTTGTGAATGTGCCAGTTGTTTCGGCAACCGGGTTCAAAGGTGACGTTTGCGCATGGTACCTGTTCGGATGATACGGGTGCGAGCCAGCTTTTGCCGGTGAAATATTTTGCATAGGCTGTGTTGGGGTTGCCGATCGGGAATATCATTTCTTGTTGGAAACGTTCCATCTCGGTTGGAGCGTCACCGTCAGCCCATACATCTTTGGCTATTCTGAATGCCGCCCAGGCATTCGGCCAGCCGGCATAAAAAGCGGCCTGGGTGAGTAATGCGGCAATTTCTTTGCGAGTTATCCCATGTTTCTTCCCGAGTTCAAGGTGTGAGCGGAAAGAAGAGTCTGCCATCCCTTTTCCCACGAGGATGGAGATTGTGACCATACTGCGGTCGTGAAGGCTCAGAGTGGAGTCGTTCCACACGTTATCTCCGAAAAGTATGTCATCGTTGATTTCGGCAAATTGCGGCGCGAATTCACCGAGCGCGGTGCGACCTGCAGTCTGTTTGATTTTGTTCTGTGACATGATGTTGAAATTTGTGGTAAGCAACAATAATAATGTAATGATACAAATATTTTTCATAAAAAAGTTCGTTTGATGCAAAATTACTAATATGATGTGTTATATGATGTATCAAAAACACGGAAATAGCAACCAAATTCATCTTTGAATTCTTAAACAGATAGAGTTGGCGGCCGATAGCTTAGGGAGGACATAAAATTACGGTCTGTGTAAAGTGTTGATAATTAAAGAACAGGTAAAAATATTCAAAAAAACTAAGCTAAAAATTTGCACAGTTCGAAAATAACCTCTAACTTTGCATCGCAAAAGCAAAAAAGCAATGGAGATTGCTGCTTAAGGTGCCATAGCTCAGTAGGTAGAGCATCGGACTGAAAATCCGTGTGTCCCCGGTTCGAATCCTGGTGGCACCACAACCTAAAGCCGAAAGGCGATGCAAAACACTGAATATCAGAG
>CAZAZA010000006.1:0-57956 GCA_964489495.1 uncultured Bacteroides sp. | reverse complement strand
GCCTTAACCCCAACCCCGTGGTCGCAGCTATCGGCAAGGAACCACGCGATTTTACAAAAGCCGACATTATCGACTTCGTCAAAAACAACGGAATCACCATGATTAATTTCATGTATCCCGCCGCTGACGGACGATTGAAAACCTTGAACTTCGTAATCACTTCCGAACTTTACCTCGACACAATCCTGTCAGTGGGCGAGCGCGTCGACGGTTCGAGCCTTTTCCCGTATATCGAGGCTTCGGGCAGCGACCTGTATGTTGTGCCACGCTTCCGTACCGCTTTTATCGATCCGTTTGCGCCGCAACCTACATTGACGATGCTGTGCTCGTATTTCGACAAAGATGGCAAGCCGCTTGAATCTGCCCCGGAATATATGCTTCAGAAGGCATGCCGCACGCTGCACGAACGCACCGGCCTCGATTTTGAAGCAATGGGCGAACTGGAATACTACGTAATCGCCGAAGACGAGTGTGTATATCCGGCCACTGACCAGCGTGGATATCATGAGACCGCCCCGTTTGCCAAGCACAACGAGTTCCGCATGGAGTGCATGATGGCAATAGCGCGTACCGGGGGCAAAATCAAATACGGCCATTCGGAAGTGGGTAATTTCACCCTCGACGGCCGCAATTACGAACAGAACGAGATTGAATTTGTCCCGGTGCCTGCCGAGGAAGCTGCAGAACAGCTGCTGATAGCCAAGTGGATCATACGTACAATGGCACACCGTCGCGGATTGAGAGTGACCTTCGCTCCGAAAATCACCGCCGGAAAAGCCGGTTCCGGACTGCATATACACATGCGTCTGATGCGTGACGGCCATAGCGTGATGGTGGACGAGAGCAAGCGGCTTTCGACAACCGCACGCCGCGCCATCGCAGGCGTAATCGACCTCGCTCCGTCAATTACGGCCTTCGGCAACCCGATTCCGACAAGTTATTTCCGTCTGGTTCCCCACCAGGAGGCTCCGACAAACGTATGCTGGGGCGACCGCAACCGCTCGGTGCTGGTGCGCGTCCCGCTCGGCTGGACAGCCGACAGCGACATGTGCGCTGCTGTCAACCCGGGCAGCCGCAACGATTCGGTCGACACACGCGACAAGCAGACAGTCGAGATACGTTCGGCCGATGGCTCGGCAAACGTCTACTCGCTGCTCTCGGCCCTTGCGGTCGCGCTGCGCCACGGGCTTGAGATGCCTGATGCCGACGAAGTTGCCGAACGCACCTATGTGGATGTCGACATTCACAAGTCGGAAAACGCCGACCGTTGCAGCAAACTGGCCCAGCTTCCCACCTGCTGTGAGGAATCGGCTGACAGGCTGATAGACCAGCGCGGCATATACGAGCAATATGGCGTATTCTCTCCCGGCATGATCGATTCCACCGCTTCGTCACTGCGAGCCTTTGCCGACCACGACCTCGCTTCGCGCTGTGCAGGCGATCAGTCCCTCGCCGACGAAATCGTCGCCCGCCACTTCCACTGCGGTTAACTCCTACAACCATAATACAAAAGTTCGCCAAGCAGTCTATTCATGCTCCTTGGCGAACTTTCGTATTTTGTCGTAAATGTCAGAACAGATAGGCTGCGGTCACTGTCCAGTAACGGTTCTTGCCCTCAATCTGGCTTGTCGGGTCTGTCTGGTTCACACCCGGGACAAGGCCTGTTACAGCCTTGCTCATGCCAAGGCCATACGATGCGGCAATCTGGACATGCTTGAGGAGTTCGACACCGGCGCCGAAGTTCCATGCCACATCGCATTTCTTATTGGTGAAGTTTTCAAAAGATTTTTTCGACACCAGAAATGCGAAGCTCGGACCGGTGGTGATGAACGGACGGATGATGTTATTAACAAGCGGAATATTGACTTTCCATTTCAGGTTGAGGGGGATATCAATATAGTCACGACTCGACTTTGCCACTGTCTGATTCTCCATCCACTGTGCGCTGCGACGGACATACATGGCTGATACATCGACACCTACACCGATTACAGGCACAGTGAACTCACACATAAGACCGCCTGTGAAGCCGGCTCGGTTATCATCATCTGTGAATGCTTCTTTGTTAAGCGAAAGGTGGTTGATGTTGACACCAAGCTTGGGTCCCCATTTGAAGAACTGTGCGCTGGCAGGAGCCGACCATGCAAACGCCGCAACAACGGCAAAAATAGCAAGGAATAATCTCGTTCTTTTCATTTTTAAGCAATTAGATATTAATAAATAGTTGATTTTGCCACAAAGTTAGCACATTTATCCAAATATCACTGCAACATCTTCAGAAATTCTTCTTCTGACACAATCGGAATACCCAATGAGGCCGCTTTCTCAAGTTTGGAAGGACCCATATTTTCGCCTGCAAGCACAAAAGATGTCTTTTTGGATATGGATCCGCTGTTTTTTCCGCCATTCAGTTCTATTATTTCCTTGTATTGATCGCGTGAGTGATGGGTAAACGTTCCGCTTATCACTATCGTCTTTCCAGCCAGACTGTCGCCGGTAGACGAGTTGTCGCGCTCGGGCATCGACATACGCAGGCCGGCTTTGCGCAGGCGTTCCACTATCTCGCGGTTGCGAGGGTCAGCAAAATAAGCTGTGATACTTTCGGCTATCCTCGGACCTATGTCATCTATAGCCGTCAGCCTGTCGACCGACATAGACATTAGTGTGTCAATATCACACACCGCCCTTGCAAGTTTTTTGGCGCCGGTCTCGCCGACAAACGGTATCGACAGTGCGTACAGCACACGCTCGAATCCCACCTGTTTCGAAGCTTCGAGCCCGGCGAGAATTCGTTCGGCGCTACGGTCACCGAACCGGTCGAGTACAACGAGTTTGTCGGCTGTCAGGTCATACAAGTCTGCTGGATCGCGCACGAGCCCTGCGTCAAATAATACGGCCGAGGTCTCCTCCCCTATGCCGTCGATATCCATCATCCGTCGCGACGCGAAATGCTCGATACGCCCGCATATCTGAGGACGGCATCCCAACCGGTTAGGACACACCCAGGAGGCTTCGCCCTCGACACGAACCAACGGCGTCCCGCATGAAGGACATTCCCGCACGAATTCCACCGGTTTGGCATCCGGTTGACGTTCGTCAACTTCCACTCCGGTAATCTTCGGTATAATCTCCCCCCCTTTTTCAACATATAGCATGTCGTGCTCATGAATATCGAGCTGACGCACAATGTCCGCATTGTGAAGCGAGGCGCGTTTGACAATCGTACCCGAAAGGAGAACCGGATCAAGGTTGGCCACCGGAGTCACTACCCCCATTCGCCCGGTCTCGAACGAAACATACCGCAAACGTGTCAGAGCGCGTTCGGCAGCAAACTTATAGGCTATGGCCCAGCGCGGCGACTTTGCCGTAAATCCAAGATTGAGCTGCTGGCGAAGCGAGTTGACCTTAAACACAAGTCCGTCGGTAGCAACGGGGAGGTCACGCCGCGCCGTATCCCAATAGGTGATGAAACGATCCACTTCCGCGATATCGTGCAGAATGGTCATGGCATCCGAAACCTTGAATCCCCATTCCCGGGCCCGCATCATATTGTCATAATGCGTGTCGCAAGGCAAATCGGGTCCCAGCAGATAATAAAAATATGCGTCAAGGCCACGCCGTGCGACCTCTGCGGAGCTTTGAAGCTTAAGCGTGCCGGAGGCCGCATTGCGCGGATTGGCGAACGGAGGTTCGCCGGCGGCAGCCCGCTCCTCATTCAGACGGTCAAATGCCTTCCACGGTAGCACGATCTCACCCCTGATTTCAAAAAAATCGGGCCAACCCTCCCCTTGCAACTGGAGAGGTATGCTCCTTATGGTGATGACATTGTCAGTAACCACGTCACCCTTCTCTCCATCACCTCGTGTGACTGCGCGGACAAGTCGTCCGTGTTCGTATATGAGCGAAATCGAAGTTCCGTCAAACTTCATCTCGCCAACAAAAGTGATTTCTTCTCCCATAAGCGAGTCGCGGCAACGCCTGACATACTCGTCTACTTCGTCGATAGAATAAGTATTTGCCAGCGAAAGCATAGGATAGATATGAGCTACCTGCTCAAAACCCTTGGTAAGATCGGAACCGACCCGGTGAGTGGGCGAATAGGGGTCGTCGAGTTCGGGATGCTCGCGCTCGATGTCTTCAAGCTCGCGCATAAGTTCGTCAAATTCGCGGTCGCTGACTATCGGAGCGTTCTCCACATAGTAACGTCTGTTATAATCATTCAGGAGGTCACGAAGCTCGGACACCCTGCGTGCCATGTCATCATTAGTTGTTTTCATACCGCAAATTTAGCAATTGTCGGCCTAACACGCAATTTGGCATGTTAATAAACGAAAAAATGACAAATATCATATATTTAAGTAATCAGAACTACGTATATTTGCGAAAATTGTTTAAATGCATCAATTATGAGGGAATTATTACGTTTTGCAAGCTTTTTGACATGTGTGTTAGCGTACCTCGCGACATCCGGACAAGATTTCGGATACGAGAAGATACATATGGTCACAGACCGCGACATCTATGTCGGCGGTGACACAGTATGGTTCCGTGGCTTTGTGGTCGATGATGCCTTCAACCGGCCCCTGGACATAAGCCGTTATCTTTATGTGGAGCTTCACGACCCATTCAACAATGTGAAAGAGAGAGTCAAAATTATGAAGCGCGACGGTGCTTACTATGGTTATCTGCCACTTGACTCTTCTCTCCCAACCGGAGTCTACATGCTTGCAGCATACACTCTCTTTTCCCAAAACGTGGGAGAGCAATATTTTTCAAAACAGCCTGTAAAAGTACTTAACCCATATTCCGCCCGTTACAGAATCAACGTTGATTTCGAGCCTGACAATAGCCGGATCAAGACCCGGATAAAGCTACTTGACGCTACATCAGGCAAACCCGCCGTCAACAAAAAAGTGAGATTCGTAAAGCCCGGTGTCGAATCGGATTATGCGATTTATCCCGGCGATAAAGGTTACCGCATACCACACAAGCTGCAAGGTGGCGACATATTCTTAATCGAATTTGACAACTATAGAGAGTTTGTGGCAGTGCCTGACCTTAACGGTGTACTTGACGTGCGTTTCGCCCCCGAGGGAGGCCGACTCGTCAGGAATGCCGACAATATGGTTGGCTTGCACGTCACCGACCGCTCGGGTCTCGGACGCGATATAGATGGCGTAGTGGTGTCATCGCGTGGCGATACCGTCGCATTCTTAGCCAACATGGCTGGCGGATACGGCCGGTTTATGCTTAATCCGAAACAAGGTGAGTCATACAGACTTCTTTCCGGCGGCAAATCATACGATCTGCCCGAGGCTCATGACGGCCCCTCCCTGCATGTCGACACCCATGGCGGAACTATTGCCGTGTCGACAGTGGGAAACGTACCTTCAGGCACACGCATGGCTGTCAGATCTCATGGACGTGTCGTCTCCGACGTACCGGCGACCAAAGGTGCGTGGCAACTCCAGAAATCCGACCTACCTGCCGGTATAGGCGATGTGTGTCTAATAGCTGACACATCGGCTATTCTTGCATACAGAGCTTTCCTCAACGACCGTCTCCCCAATATACCGGTCGACATAAAGACATCGACTGATGGATCCGATGTAACAATAAATCTTGACTTCGGAAATAGGGCAGCAGGTTCGTTTGCAGCCGCTGTTCTGCCGGCGTCCCTGTCAAAGAAGCATGTTGTCGACAATTTCGGTTTGGAAGGAAGTGTTCCGCGCCAATATATTTCCGGTGGTATGAACGACAACATAATGCTCTTCAGCAGTGATAACCGATATACACAACCAGAAAGTAATTTCCCGCTCGAAGTAGGTTCTGAAATATCCGGTACTGTCAAGTTCAAGCATAACAACGATGGCACGAAGAATGTCAATGTCGGAGTAATCGTTCCCGGCATAGGATTCGGTGACAACCTCGACATCGACGAAAACGGAAGATTTGCGCTTCGTGGGGTAGAAATCCCCGAAGAATCATGCGTTCTTGTTCGAGCCACCAAAGATAACGGGTCGGATGAGAGATCGCTCCGCATCGATCAAGAGGATTTTCCTACTGTCTCCGGACTCTTGCCATACGAGACAGTGACTGACTGGAGTCAGGGATCAGCCGATACCGAAATCCGTTCCGTTGTCGCCGGCATTCCATCGATACTTCTCGACGAAGTAGTGGTTACAGGCAAAAATCCTGAAGAGATTTTCCGCAAACTCTCCGTAAAGTCGTTTGACGACAAATATATCGACAACATGCATATAACGTCGCTTGAAATGCTATTACGCAAAATACCGGGAATGCAGATTGTCTCAGGATATGCAGTTTACCGACAGTGCTTCAGCGACTATTTTGTAGACGGGGTAAAGATTGAACCGGTCAAATCATCGTGGACTAAGGGATCGCGGCTTACATACCGATATATGAAAAGCGACAATAGTAAAACATGGCTTACCACCGGCGACCCAATTATTTTGGACTATGAACCACAATCAATAGATAATGAATCAACAAGTTTAGCAATAAATGTAGTTGAGCAGTTTGTACCATTCTCGACAATCAAGACTCTCGATTTCATCAAGGCTCCAGAATCATACATATACACTGATAATGCTCGATGCGCCGTCATAATAACGACCAAGGACAATAAGTGGCCCGACCGCATCAACCGTGAGGGATTGGCTATTCTGACACCATTAGGTTTCCAGAATGACAAACAATTCAGTCAGCATTCCGACGGCAGTTCGGCCACAGTCTACTGGAATCCGCAGACCGATTTCAACGACGGCAAAGCCACCCTTAAATTCAAGAAACCCGAGGGCACAGGCCCGCTACAACTGCATATCAACGGTATCACCGAAGACGGTACGCCCTTCTCCATTTCCCGACAAATTCCCTGAATTCCCTGAATTCAGCGTATTCCGGGCAGGATTTTTGATTTTTTTGATGAAAAATTTTGTGGATTCGAGAAAAGGACTTAACTTTGCACTCGCAAAACGGCGGGATAGCTCAGTTGGTTAGAGCGTCGGATTCATAACCCGGAGGTCCCGAGTTCAATTCTCGGTCCCGCTACGCAAGCGATGCCGGATGACCGTTAAAAGGTCATCCGGCTTTCTCTTATTTTTTTACTTTTATATGGCCAAGATACAGAAAACCAATGTTGCGCGTTTGCTCGACCGTGCTAAGATTGACTATGAATTAATTCCCTACCCTGTTGATGAGAACAATCTTGCCGCCGACCATATAGCCGAGTGTCTCGGCGAAGACATACGCCGGGTGTTCAAGACCATCGTCCTTAACGGCGACCGCAACGGTCATTTCGTGTGCGTGCTTCCCGGCAACTGCGAAATAGACCTGAAAAAGGCTGCGAAAGCCGCAGGAGATAAAAAAGCTGAGCTTATACCAATGAAAGAGCTGCTTCCTCTGACCGGATATGTGCGTGGCGGCTGCTCTCCGATAGGTATGAAAAAGCCTTTCCCGACTTTCTTTCATTCTACCGCGCTCGACTTTGATTTTATATATGTCAGTGCAGGCCAGCGCGGACTCCAGCTCAAAATCTCACCCCGACAGCTGATTGACTACACCGGTGCCTCCGTGGCCGATATTACTTCTGCAGGCGATGGGGAATAGTTTCGGTATCATCTTCAAGCTCACCACTTTCGGTGAGTCGCACGGGGCGGCTATAGGCGGGGTTGTTGACGGCGTACCTGCAGGATTGCCGCTTTCGACCGACGCAATACAGCAGGCTCTCGACCGACGCCGGCCGGGAGCCGGGGGCGCATCGACCACCCGCCGCGAAAGCGACCGGGTGACTCTGCTCTCAGGTGTTTTCGAAGGGATGACACTCGGAACGCCCATAGGTTTTGTAATTGAAAACACAAACAGTCGCTCTGAAGACTACGGGCCGATGCGCGACCTCTACAGGCCATCTCATGCCGACTACACCTACGATGCGAAGTACGGATTTCGCGACTATCGTGGCGGAGGTCGCGCTTCCGCCCGCGAGACAGCATGCCGGGTTGTGGGCGGGGCTATCGCCGAACAGATACTCGCAACGCGTGGAATCGCGGTGGATGCTTACGCCTTACGAATAGGCAATCTGCGCCTTCCCGAACAGGCCGACCAGGTTGATGACCTGATGCTCCGCCTTCGCCGCGAGGGCGACACCATAGGCGGGATAGTCGGATGCCGGATATCAGGTCTGCCGGCAGGTTTGGGCGACCCGGTGTTCGACAAACTCCAGGCACGACTCGCCTATGCGATGATGAGTATCCCGGCCGCCAAAGGTTTTGACTACGGCACGGGCTTTGACAGCGCGGAGCTGCGCGGGTCGGAAGCCAACGACCGTTTCACCACCGATTCATCCGGAAATATCGTAACTGCGTCAAACAATTCAGGCGGTATCCAAGGCGGTATCACCAACGGCATGGATATATATTTAAGAGTCGCATTCAAACCAATAGCCACTATTATGCAGCCACAGCTAACAGTCAGTCGCGACGGCTCGCCTGCCACCCTCGGGCCACGGGGACGGCACGACGTATGCGCTCTTCCTCGCGCCATTCCGGTTGTCCGCGCAATGGCTGCAATGACTGTCGCCGACGCTATGCTTCTCAACCGCTCATCAAGAATCTGAATCTGATGGACAAGCCCTACCGCGACTTCTCCGACCTGCTCGCCGAGCATTTCACGACCAAGATGCAAAAACTGGCCATCAATGCCGGATTCACATGCCCCAACCGTGACGGCACTGTTGGCACGGGAGGCTGCACCTACTGCAACAATCAGTCGTTCAATCCCGAATACTGTTCGCCGTCACTCAGCGTCACCGAGCAAATCGAACAGGGCAGGCTGTTTTTTGCACGAAAATATCCTAATATGCGTTATCTCGCATATTTCCAGGCCTACACAAATACCCACGCGCCCGTCGAAGGACTAATGGAGATGTATGCGGAAGCTCTCGGTTGCGAGGGCGTGGAGGGATTGATCATAGGCACCCGCCCCGACTGCATGCCCGACAGTCTGCTCGAACGACTCAGCCGCCTTCACCGCGACCGGCGGGTATTTGTCATGATTGAATATGGTGCCGAAAGTTCGCATACAGCGACTCTTGAAATGGTAAACAGATGCCATACGTGGGATACCACAGCCTCGACAGTCCGACGAACGGCCGAAGCCGGGCTGCTCACCGGGCTGCATCTCATAAACGGACTGCCCGGCGAAAGCGACGACATGATACTGCAGACGGTGGAACGCATCAACGAACTGCCGGTCGACACGGTCAAATTCCACCAGCTCCAGCTCATCAAAGGCACGCGCATGGCCCGCGACGTGGCCGCCGGGCTTTACGACATACGCCGATGGGAAGTGGACGAATATATCGACCTTTGCTGCCGTATAGTGGCAACCCTTCGCCGCGACATAGCCATCGAGCGGTTTGTGTCACAGTCGCCGCCGTCATTGTGCCTCTATCCTCGGTGGGGACTTAAAAACCATGAGTTCACCGACCGGCTTAAGGCGGCTCTGCGGGCAAAAACTGCCCGATAGGGCAAAATTTTTAATGTCAGGCTTGCACATCCACCAAAATAAGCGTAAATTTGCAGGCCATTACAAATTATCGCCTTACCAGCGTGTGTAATCTGAGTAAGAACAAAAGAAAGTATAAATAACAATGAAAAAAGAGATTCATCCCTCCAACTACCGTGAAGTAGTGTTCAAGGACATGTCGAATGATGAAATCTTCATCACCCGCTCGACTGTTGCATCAAAAGAGACCATCGAGGTTGACGGTGTAACCTATCCCCTCGTGAAGCTTGAAATCACCAGCTCGTCTCACCCCTTCTTCACAGGCAAGCAGAAGCTCGTCGATACAGCAGGCCGCGTCGACAAGTTCATGAGCCGCTACGGCAACCGCAACAAGAAAAAATAAGATACAAAAGAGCTACCAGCCTACGGCCGGATAATGATAAAGCACCAGGGCCGCCGAATGTCATAAAGACAACCGGCGGCCCTGGTGCTTCCACTATACCGTCACTTCTTACGTACCGGTATCGAAAACAGGAAACGTGCACCTCCCTCGCGGTATGTGGTGTCGACTTTTACGTCGCCGCCGAGAAGTGTGGCCAAAAGCCTGCATATCGGCAAACCGAGTCCGATGCCCTGAGTGTATTTATTAAGTTTCTCAAATCGTTCAAAAATCTGTGACTCCTTACCTTCCGGAATGCCGATACCGGTATCAGTTACCGCAAATGTGAGCGTATCCCCGGTACTGTCGAGTGAATAATCCAGCGTAATCATACCTTCTTCGGTAAACTTCGCCGCATTCTGAAGCAGATTCAAAAGGACCATCTCCACACGCTGTCCGTCGGTCATAACAATCAGATCGGGCTCGTCTTTCTTCAGGAACTCCATCTTTACACCCGGATTGAGGCGACGGCGCGAACTTTCCACCGAAATCTCGCAAATATCATTTATCGACGTTGGCTTGATTGTCACCGACATCTGCGAATGCTCAAGCGAGGAGATATTAAGCACATCCTTAAAAAGAGTCTGAAGCAGGTCGGCATTAATAGTCACTATCCTCGCGAACTTGTCGAGATACCGGTGCTTTGTGTCATCAATACAGTCGACAATAATCTGGCTGTATTCGACAATCGTATTCAGCGGGTTCATGACCTCATGACTCATATTACCGATAAACTCCTCCTTCTGTCTCTCGGCCACCCGCGCCAAGTCGCGGACTTCGATAAGGCTTTTCTGAGCCGCAGCAAGCGCATCGCGCTCAGCCCTGATTTTGTCGGCCGACGCTTTCAGCTCCTTGGCAAGCTTACATGAACGGCGATACATTCCCAGCAGAAGTATGGCAAGCACCATACAGACAAGCAATGCTACCGAACCGACAATCAAAGCCGATATATACCCCTGAGTGCGACCGCGCTGACGTTGCTTTTCAAGCTCATTGTTCGACGCCCTCAGCGAGTTTACCTCATATATGATTTCAAGTTCCTTATATCTCTCGGCCGACTTGTGCTCGATATATTCCTCAAGCATCGTATTATACGTGTCGGTAATTTCGAAAAGTGTCTTATGATCCCCGGCCTCGCGTGCGGCATGCCGCAGCTGGGACATCAGAAACCGGCGCAAATAGAAACTATTGGCTTTAGGAATCTGGGCTTTAATCAACGGTATCGCTTCTGCATACTTTTTATTCTTCATCAGGTAGCATATGGTAGGCCTCTGATTGCCGTAAAAGTCTTCGCCTATATACGGGTTGGAATCGGCTAAGGCCTTTGCGTTTTTGTAATAAGTCTCGGTCTCTCCATCGGTCAAAGCCTTGTAGTTGTTCAGAAGCCTACGGTAACAGATATACCGGTTTTTATCATAATGCCTGTAAGGACGACCCTCACGCGAATATTTGATTTCAAGATTTTTCATAATCGCCAGCAACGCCCGGTCGGCATTGGCGGCTCTGACACAATCGCCGCTGTAGGTATACGAGATAGCCGAGTTGGTGTAGAATTTGTTGCGCAAGGCATATAATTCTTCCGGCAACTGCCCTATCAGGTCTTCAAGCTGGCCGAAATATTTAGTGAGCAGGTCGCCCCGTGTCTCACCGCCCAATATTTCCACAAGGGCAAACAACTTGCGAATCTGATCATATATGTCGGATTGCGAACTGTTGTCGGTTATATTACGAAATAACTCTGTAAGCATCTGCTGCCTCTCTTCCTCGGTTGCGAACTTATGCTGCAGAGAGTTACGGTTTACACGGATAAAAGTCAGCGTCTCACGCTGCTCGTCGCTCGTAGGCTCGGCCAAAGCGGCCTCTTCAAGGAAGGCAAGTACAGAATCAACCGAAAAGTAAGCGTTGGCCAGATTTCGCATCATGTCGAGCCTCACATGGGTGTCGCCGGCACGCCCGGCCACACCGTAAAGTTCCCACATAGGAGCTGAAGCATCCGGAGAATTTGCTTTTAGGTCGATCAGATTATAAAGCGGGGCAATGCTGTCGGAAGCAGTATGAGAGCTTTTGAGCGATTTCTCAAGTTCCGCCATCACCTTAAGGGTGTCGATCTGGGCCGGGGCCACTGCGACATTCAAAAGGCACATGACAAGCACTGCGAACAAAATAGTTATTTTATTATTCATCTGTATTTATAGATTGGCAGCTACAAAGGTAGTAATAACCGCGCCAACGGCAAAACGTCCCCAAACAAATATTTCAATCAGGTCGTCATGTTCACTTTTTCACAATTTCTTGATGGGTAATCGGTGCATTTTGACTAAATTTGTAGCTTAAGAAATATGGACTGCCAATGACACCGCTTTTTTCAATCATAACCGTGGCATGGAATGCCGAAGACACCATTTTGCCGACGCTTGAAAGCATCGGACGGCAGACTTTCACCGACTATGAGTATATCGTCATTGACGGGGCTTCGACCGACCGCACAGTCGACCTTGTAAAAAAAGCATCAATACCCGGTACAACCATATTATCCGAACCCGACAACGGCATCTACGACGCAATGAACAAAGGCCTGGAGATGGCCCATGGCGAATATGTGATATTTTTAAATGCCGGCGACTCATTTCATGCTCCCGACACATTGCGGACACTTGCAGGACTTGTTGAAGATAACGAACGGCCGGGAATACTTTACGGCCAGACCGACATAGTGGGTGCTGACCGAAGACGTAAAGCCGACCGACACCTGATCGCTCCCGAGCACCTGACGCTACAGAGTTTTGCCGAAGGCATGGTGGTCTGTCATCAGGCGTTTGTGCCGCTGCGCCGTATCACACCGATGTACAACACCGACTATCGGTTTTCGGCTGACTACGAATGGTGCATCATCTGCCTGCAGCATTCGCGCAATAACGTCTATGCCGGCACTACTCTTGTAGACTACCTTGACGAAGGCATGACCACGGCAAATCGCCGGAAATCACTGATTGAAAGGTTTAAGATAATGTGCCGGTATTATGGAGTACTGCCCACAGTGGCACGTCATCTGAAATTTATTCCGAGATATCTGCGTCGTCGCCATCTCGAAAAATCTGTCACCACGTCATGAGATACTATATTTCTGAAAACGGACGGGCGGCAGGACCGTTCACGCTCGACGAACTTCGCCAGCGTTCGATTGTTCCCGGCACCCAAGTATGGTATGAGGGCCTTCGCGACTGGGTAAGGGCCGACTCGATTGAGGATATAAGGCGAGAAATCCTGGGCAACGCTCCCGCTCCTCCGACGCCGCCGAGTCCTCGCTGCCCTTCGACTTACCTTATACCGGCGATATTGCTGACCCTATGCTGCTGCAATCCACTGGCCATTGTAGCGATAGTTTACGCCTTGCAGGTGCAGCCTGCCTACTCGCGAGGACATTACGAACAGGCTGTCGATGCTTCCGAGACAGCCCGACGCTGGTGTATCGTCGCCGCCATAGCATGGGTGGCAATATTTATCTTCTTGAAACTGTTAAGCTGGAATATATTGATGCCACTGCCTATCTTATCACCTTTTGACTGGATATTCTGACCTATGCCACAACTTATAATCAACACAACATTTGCTGTATCGTCTGAATCGCTCGACGACTTTCTGACGTGGGTAAACGACATGTGCGTTCCGGCTGCCAAAGCAGCATCGGGATGTGTCGATGCATATATTGCACGAATAATACCGCAAGCCGAGGACGAGTCGCCGGCATATGCCTTTCACGCAGGATTCGGCTCACCTGAGTCGGCGCACGAATGGCTTCAGGGGCCCTTCCGCATGCTCCTCGGAGCTTTTTATTCCGAGCATCCACGCGAGCATCTCACTTACTTCATCACAATGATGGAGGTGATTGGATGAGCAACGAATACGACCGCATAATCCTCGGCGTTGATCCGGGCACCAATGTAATGGGCTACGGTCTATTAGGAGTGCGTCGCGGCAAACCCGAGATGATAGCCATGGGGGTGATACAGCTCAGCCGCATGGAAAGCCATTACCTGAGGCTGTCACGAATATACGAGCGCGTACTCGGCATTGTCGAACAGTATTTGCCCGACGAAATGGCCATCGAGGCTCCGTTCTTCGGCAAGAACGTTCAGTCAATGCTCAAGCTCGGACGTGCGCAGGGAGTGGCAATAGCCGCCGCACTCTCGCGACAGGTCCCGATTACGGAATATGAACCCCGAAAAATAAAGATGGCCATTACCGGCAACGGGGCTGCCGCCAAGGAACAGGTACAGCTGATGCTCGTACGCATATTGTCGATACCTCAGGACAAGCTCCTGCCGCAACTCGACGCGACCGATGCCCTTGCCGCTGCTCTATGCCACTTTTACGAGTCAAACAAACCGCTCAAGACACACGGAAGCGGATCGTGGAAAGATTTCATTGCTCACAATCCCGACCGTGTGAAAGGACTTTAGCACTTTTACAGATGAAACTCCGCATTGTATTTTTAGGAACCCCCGACTTCGCAGTCGAAAGTCTCCGCCGAATCCACGAGGCGGGATATGATATAGCAGCAGTAGTGACCATGCCCGACAAACCAGCCGGACGCGGGCACAAGATGTACCAGTCGCCGGTCAAAGAGTATGCCGTCGCCCACGGCCTGACTCTGTTGCAACCCGTAAAGTTGAAAGACCCGGAATTTGTCGACAAACTGCGTTCGCTTGACGCAAATCTGTTTGTCGTAATCGCGTTCAGGATGCTTCCTGAAATTGTATGGTCGATGCCTGAATTAGGCACGTTCAACCTGCATGCTTCGCTGCTCCCTCGCTATCGCGGTGCAGCCCCAATCAACAGGGCTGTAATGAACGGCGACACCACCACCGGTGTGACAACTTTCTTCCTCAAACACGAGATTGACACCGGCGACATTATCGACCAACGATCGATTGAAATCGGAGAGGACGAGAACGTAGGCTCTGTCCATGACCGTCTGATGATGCTTGGAGCCGACCTGACGCTCGACACACTCGCCCGCATCGAGGCCGGGAACCTCGTCGCAACACCGCAGGAGGCTCTGAGCGGGGAACGCGAAGCGACCCCGGCTCCAAAAATATTCAAGGAAGACTGCCTTATCGACTGGGCAAAGACAGCACGCGAAATTCACAACCATGTCAGGGGGCTGTCGCCCTATCCCGGAGCATGGTCCGTACTGTCGGTTGACGGCGTAGCACAAGGCGACCTGAAGATATTCAGCACCCGACGTACAGATACCGTCTCTGAAGCCGCCCCCGGCACAATCGTCGCTACAGACAAAGCTGTATTTGTAACCACCGGCGACCACCGCTTAATCGAAATAGGCGAAGTACAGCTCCAAGGCAAACGTCGCATGTCTGCTTGTGACCTGTTGCGAGGCATGCACCTTGCCGACAACGCAGCCCTGACCCTCGCCTAAGAATAATGACATTTGCCGCCGCCATTCTCTTAAGTTACTTTATACATCTGCCTGCATACCTGCTGTAGGCTGCGTAAGACGATTTATTCCGACATCATGCCTATGAGCCGGAGTTTTTCTTTTTTATGTTTTCGTATTCATACCGCTATGGCAATTCTATACTGAACCAAGTATAAATTTCCATACGGGTATGATTTCTATCTTTACGCCATCCTTTTCTATAACGCCCTCATCGCTATATGTTACAACGATATTTCTGCGGCATGATAAACGGGATTGTACCTTTATAAGAGCCTTTGTTTCTCGTTCAAAGGTCCCTTCGGCATCATTCATTGTATAGCATACTTGTATGGCAGTCTCTGTCTGCGGAACATAAAAATCCACCTCTACACCATGATTATAGAAATAAACTGTACTCTCCTGTGTGCCATATGTCGAAAGCAGTTTTAATGCCACAATGTTCTCAAGTAGAGATGTGCGTATGTCAAGCGCCAGCAGAGATATTATTCCATTGTCGATAAAATAGTATTTGGGATTGGATACTTTATCCACAAGAGTGTCCGCAATATTTGTCACAGGCAAAACCAGATATGCTTCGGCTGCATACGAAAGATAATTTATTACTGTGCTTTTACCTATTTTAGTTCCTGTAGAGGCAACAATGTTTGCCGCACGGGTAAATGAAAGTGGTTGTTTGATGCTTTCAGCCAGTTTGCGTATAAGAACTCTCAGCGCAAAAATGTTTTCAATTTTATTGCGTGTGGCTATATCTCCAAGGAATATTTTCTGATACAGGCTCATGAGGTAGTCCCGTTTCACTGGCAATGAGGCACATTCCGGAAAGCCACCGAATTGAAAATACTCTTCAAAGAACTTCATAAGCTCTCCCCGAGAGGTGGTTGTAGCCGTCAACAATTCGTTTTCAGCGTCTACACCATTGATTGCGAGATACTCGTTGAACTGCATGGGGAATACCTCTCGTGTCAGATATCTGCCACCGAGAACCGCACTAACATCTTTGGAAAGCATCTTGGCATTGCTGCCCGTGATATAAACAATGAATTTGTTGTCAGCAATACGTCTGGCAAAATGTTCCCAACCTTCGATATTCTGAATCTCATCAAGGAACAACATCGGTCGTTTGTCGCTTAATCCGGCATGGACTTCAAGTATCATGTTCAAATCGGACAACTCCATTCCCGCAAGTCGCTCATCTTCAAAATTAAGATATACAATCTCATTCCACGAATGCCCTTCTGAAATCAATTTCTGGATTTTCCCATACAGCATATACGATTTACCGGCGCGGCGCGCACCAACCAACACCTGACGTTCAAATCCGTCAAGTGATATGTTTCGTTTGATAACGTTGTGACGCATAACCTCTTCCCGGTTTTCAAGCATCACTTCTCGAAGAGTTTCAAGCTTTATCATATCATGCGTTGTCTCATCAGCAAGACAAAATTAGGCAATTTTTGTCTTATACACAAGACAAAATGACTGAATGTAGCCATTGCCGATTGATATCGTATCATTTTATATATTTTCGTAAGTATGTGTTTAGAGACAATGGTTCGGTAACTTTTTTAGTTAGAGACCGCAACTATTATTGTTAGAATTCCGGCCTTAATATTGCCTTGTAAGCGAAAAAATATATAACTTTGTTGACTACAACTGCAAAAACTAAGGAGAAGCCGAAATGAACATACTCCAGATAAATAAATACCATTACTACCGGGGTGGCTCGGAGACGGTATTTTTTAATATGATCGACCTACTTCGCGGTGCTGGACACAATGTGGCCCCATTCGCCACAGTCCATCCCAAGAATCTTCCGTCAGAGTATGATTCATTTTTTGTAAATGCGCCGGAAATGCGTGATTTGTCTGTGCTTAAAAAAGTTGCGGCACTTCCCCGTTTCTTCTACAATCCCGAAGCAGCTCGACAGCTGCAACGCATGATTGACCGTTTCAAACCCGATGTTGCCCATCTGCACAATATATTCAACGGGCTGTCGCTTTCGATACTGCCCGTACTGAAGCGCAATAACATCCCTGTTGTCATAACCCTTCACGATGTGAGATTTATTTGCCCTACCATGGAATTTGACAATCAGGCTTCGCGTTGCCGCAACTGCCTGAAACTTGGAGGGTTAAATTGCGGTCTTCACCGCTGCTACGAAGGCAGCCTGCTAAACAGCTGGATGGTGGCGCTGGAGATGTTTCATAAAGAATATCTTTTTGACTACGACAAGTATATCGACCGATACCACTTCGTGAGCCGTCATTACCTTGAGTCATATTCCCAACGTCACAGCTATTTCCGCGACAAGGGGTCGGTATTTTACCAATATGTTCCGACACTTGACACAGTCACACCCGACTACCGCCGTGGCGACTACATGCTCTTCTACGGACGTCTCAACAAAGAGAAAGGCATACACACCCTCGTGGAGGCCATGAAGCAATGCCCCGATATCGAGCTGAAAGTTGGAGGATCCGGTCCTTTGTACGACTCGCTCAAAGCCATGAATCTCCCTAATGTCGAATATCTCGGCTTTCTTCACGGAGAGCAACTCGACAAAGCCATCAGAGGCGCATCGTTCGTAATTGTTCCATCGCAATGTGAGGAAAACAATCCTATGAGTATCTGCGAGTCATATTCATATGGCAAGCCTGTGATTGTCAGCGACCATATTTCAGAGTTTGTCGATAAGGACTCCGGATTCGCGTTCCATCGTGGTGATGCTTCACACCTCGCCGAGGTCATAAACAACGCCGCCGCATTGACAGACGATGATTATACACGTCTTGCACACGGGGCACGCAGTTTCGGCGACCGGTATTTCTACAACCGCGAGGGCTACACCCGACAGCTGCTCGACCTTTACGGACAAGCGATTGACCATCATAAGCAACACAAATAAAACCATTTCAGGCTAAGGGTTGTTATCTCAATAAACCGACACAAACATATGGAAACGATTTATTTCAAAGGACAACCATGCCACACCTATGGCTCACTCCCCGAGGTAGGCGCAACAATTCCTTGCTTTCATCTTGCAGGCAAGGATTTATCACAGGTTAATTGCGGAGATTTCACAGGCAAACGCATCGTCTTCAACATATTTCCGAGTCTTGACACCGAAGTATGCGCCCGCAGCGTGCGACACTTCAACGAGGCTGCAGCAAAACTCGATGACACCGTAGTGTTATGCATCTCGGTGGATCTGCCTTTTGCTATGGACCGCTTCTGCTCAGCCAACAACATTAAAGACGTGATAACGGCTTCAGCTTTCCGTTCGCCGTTATTCTCCCAGAGATTCGGCGTGCAGATATGCGACGGACCTCTCGCCGGACTTCTTGCCCGCGCCGTCATTATCTGTGATTCCGACCACAAGGTAATCTACCGCGAGCTGGTCAGCGAAATCACCAACGAGCCCGATTACAAGGCTGCCCTCGACGTGCTTCGCCGCGACGAAAAACACTGATACACCCTCCATCATAAGTCATAACGGCTGCCCCGGGACTTCACCCTCGGCAGCCGTCCATTTTATTATATATGAAAACCTTTACCTGTCCCTACTGACGCATTTGTTACATTTTTTGGTCAATTTATTAGAAGAAGTTACCTCATTTAACTATCAATATTTGTTAAGAATGTTGTTTTTTACTAATTTTGCGTCTTTCTAATAATAAAATCATTAAAAATCTTTTAAAAGAAGGCAACAAATCACTATCAATCACAACAATGAAAAAGATCTACACACTTATGGCGGCAGCACTGGCGTTTGGCTCGTGCTCTGCAATCCTCTCATCCTGTGGTGACGATAACGAACCCGATAATCCTACACCTCCCGCTCCAGTGATAGATGGAGAACTCACACCAACCGAATCAAAAAAGCATCTCGAAGAGACTGCCACGGAAGTCATGAACTACTTCCGTCCCGCCGAGCAGCAGGAACTCATCGAACTGACAAGCTATTTCGGAAAGCAATACGGCGACCTGAGCATGCCCGAAAACTTTGACTTCGAAAGTACCAATCCCAAATCGATGATCAGCGCTCTCGGCGAAATCAGCCGTGGGAATGTTGCCGCATTCGCTTCGGCTGCGACAACCTACACATATAATGTCAATTTCGACAGGATGAAAGGTGTCTACAAGCCTAAAGGTGACGAGTGGGTTAAGATCTCCGACTCAAAGGACATAGTTTTCCAATTCAGCAACTCGAAGCAAGGAGATGCCCAGCTCACAATTGTGGCTTCAGGAGAGGTTAGCAACTTCGACTTCACCATCACTGACTGGGATTATGACTATGATGAGAACGGCAACTGGTATGAGTACGAAGAAGAGTACAAGTACAATATTGCTCTTCCCCACGAGGTGAAATTCTCTCTCACAAGCGAAGGTAAGGAACTTGCCAATGGTGCTGTAATATCGAACATCGATGTCAAAGGCCACAAGTTCGCCCTCCAGGCAGAGACCAACGTTATGAACATCAACGCCCGCGTAGAAGCCAAAGGTAACGACAGCAAGGTTGAGCAGAGCAGTGCCGTCAAAGTAGGCGGAATCACTATCATCTCATCTTCGGCGGCAATAAACGGCAAACATCTCTGCGACCGCGACCACTGGGAGGCTCTCGAAGACTCTGACGACGAATCTGCCTATCTTGCAGGTATTATCAATAACGCCAGCGCCAATGTGGATGTGCTCGGACGCGTTCAATTTGCAGCATCAATTCCTAACTTCACTGCCAAACTTGTCGAGGCAATGGACAATACATACGATAGCTATGATTATCAGACAAAGGATGCGGCTCTGAATGCTTGCAAAAACGACTGTGACATTATCAATCAGGCAGTCAACACCCAATTCCGCTACAATTCAAACACTGTACAAGGCACTCTCGTATTCCAGCCTTTCCTCAGCTACGAAGACTCATGGGGCGAATACAGCTACTGGGAATATGAAATGGAGAGCGTACTGAAATTCGCTTCCGACGGCACAACTTATTCTTTCGAAGACTATTTCGGAAAAGGATTCGGCAATGTCACCAACCAGTGGGAAAGCCTGATCGACAACTACAAACGCATTTGGGAAAACGCAAGATAACTGACCGAACCATTATTGCAGCCCTGTGGTCATGCGCCATAGGGTTGCTTTTTTATTGCCGGGCCGAAGCAGTCGAGCCATCCGATACGACTCTTATTCTCAATGAGGTTGAAGTTCGCGGAAGCAGTAAACCGATTACGCGTTCGGACGGAAGCCTCACATTGCGTCCCGACCTGCTTGTAGGACATAGCTCCTCAGCCGGCGAGGTCGATTTTATTGCTTTGTTGAAAAACATGCCCGGCATTACGTCCGCCGGGGACTATGGCTCCGGGCTGCAAATCGACGGGCAGGACGCTTCGCAGACCATGTACACAATCAATGGTGCAACAGTGTTTTTTCCATACCGATTCGGGGGAATATTCTCCACTTTCAACACGTGGCACTTCTGCAAAGCCGACTTCGAGAGAAACATCCACGGGGCTGACATGCACCAGCGTACAGGCGCATCTCTCAATCTGTCGACCTACACCGTACCGGACACAATCATGACTACAGGCGGACAAGCCAGCGTCGGATTGTTATCGTCAAGCGCGGCCTTCAGAATGACTCCTTCAAAAAAGCTTATCATATCGGCTGGCGTCCGCATATCATATATTGACCAGATATACCGGCATCTGCTTCGCGGCAACACATCAGAAATAAAATACGGTTTCTCTGACTATAATCTTTCTCTGTCCTACACTCCGGACTCACGTAACACAATCGACGCATCGCTTTTCGTGAGCCGCGACCGTATAGACGACACCGACACAAACTATGCACTCAACCTGTCGATGAAATGGACAAATCTTGCCTCGTCGTTGAGATGGATACGGCAGGGTAGCCGAATGACAAGCACCTACATAGTGAATATAAGCGATTTCAGCAGCCGACTGAATCTCGACATGTCAACCGTATGGCTCAAAGTGCCATCATTCATACGCACAGCCGGCGCATCAGCCGAATATGACATCGGTTCCTGGAAAGCCGGGGTACGGTTAGCCACGTTCAGCATCAGTCCCCAATACTCGGCATTCGACGGATTCGGACAGGCTTCTGATGGCATAATCGTCACCCGACATCCCTACCAAGCCGAAACATTCGCCCAATATCAATGGAAATATGGCAATTTGTGGCGTTTTCATGTGGGAATCAACCTCAACGGATGGATTAACGGAGGCTATCGCCGACTCAGTCCCGACCCCCGACTAACTGCTGTCTACAACGGCAATCAAGTCGGGATATTCACACTACATGCCGGTGTTTACCATCAGAATCTACACAATACCGGCCTTTCAGACATAGGTCTTGCCTCAAACTTCTGGACGGGTGCATCTTCAAGCTGTCCGAGCCAGCGCGCGTTGTCGTTCGCACTCAATTACAAACGGCACGGTTACAGCTCAGTACCTACAGTAACAGCCGAAATCTATTATAAGGTTGTAAGCAACCAGCCCGAATATTCCGGAATAATGGTCGATTTAATCAACAGCAACTACGATCCTCTGACAAAAATAGGCATGACACGTGGCTACAACGCCGGTATCAATCTCGGATTACAGGCACAGATAAACGTAGCCGAAGTGAATTTAGCCTATTCGTTCGGCACAGCCAGACGTCGAGAACCGGGCGGCAAATATTTTCCGGCCTACACCGACCCAGGCCACTCGCTTCGTGTGAACGCATCGGTCGAAAGCGGATCGAAATGGCAATTCAGTGCCGACTTTATCCTTGCGAGCGGACGCCGTCACACACCTGTGAAGTCTCTGTATATGATTGGAGGTAATGTTATCAGCGAATTCGGTCCACGCAACAGCGCCCGTCTTCCGTTATATCATCGCCTTGATTTGTCAGCCACCTACACCATAAAGAACCGCAGCCTCAGCCATGCCATTAATTTCACCCTTCTGAATGCCTACGGACACCGCAATGTGGAAATGCAGCATTTCAGCATCAGTGACGACGGCCGATACAAACTCAAGTCGACTGCCTCGCTCTATCGGTTCATGCCTTCAATAAATTATATACTGAGTTTCTGACTATGCGCCAAATTCCTACATATATCCTGATTATGCTGGCATGCCTGCTTACAGCCGGGTGCAACGACGAAATGCCCGACACGGCCGGGACTCATGCCGTAATCGAGGCATATATCTCTCAGGGAGGCACACCCGAGGTCTTTTTCACAACATCAGTAAATCCTTCACAGGCAGGCAAGCTTAGCGACGTTGTTGTCCGTTGGGGCAAAGTCACCATCACAGACGGTACAGATACAGTAATTATGACCGGAGGGCCGCTCAAAGGCTCTTTCCCACCGTTCCACTACTACACACCGATGATAACCGGCAAAGCCGGCATTACATATACCGTTACAGCCGAATACGACGGCATATATGCCACCGCGAAAGCTACTATCCCTGAACCAACACCGGTCGACAGTATCATTGTGCACGCCGTCGAAGGATGCGACACGCTGTGTTCGGCCACGCTGTGGTTTACAGCTCCGGCTGTCACACCGGCTTACTACTACATCTCGGTGCTCGAAGATTACCCGGGTGCGCGCCCTCTTCCGGCATATCTCGGCACGGTGACGGCTGATCATCCCGGAATGCCGGTCTCGATGCCTGTATACCGGCCCAAATACAAGTATGGCGCACCCAAAGACTATGTGCCGCAGTTGAAGCGTGGTGCTCGCTATCAAATATCGCTCTGCCGTGTTGAAAAACCGGTATACGAATTCTGGAACAGCTACAGCAGCACAGTGGCATTCGGTTCAGGAAGTCTGTTTATAAATTCCACCGTCAGTTTATCAGGAAACGTCACGGGAGGCTACGGCATCTTCTCGGCGCAGGCCCAGTCACAAGTGACAATCACAGCTCAATAGAGCGAATGTGAATTTGCAGAGTTCAAAAGTTCTGACTACTTTTGTAATAACGTTTAAATGCTACGCAACGATAAAATGATTGGAGACACAACAATCCAGCCACACAGTAACAAGAACGCGAAAACTGCAGACAGCACTGAATCGTCGCCGTCTGAAGGAATTGTATGCGCCCCTGTGGTTATTCCGACACTTAACCGGCATGTCTGTCTCAAACGCCTGATTGAAAGCCTCGCAGCCAATAGTTGGGCAAAATACACCGACTTATATATCGGCCTTGACTATCCTCCCACCGAAAAGTATGTCGAAGGCTGGGAAAAGACTAAACAATACCTCCATGAAGGCGACTTCTCGGCTTTCAAAAGTTTCAACGTTATTAAACGGCACGAGAATTACGGCTACTTTAAAAACACAGATGACCTACGGGAAACAGTTTACCGAGATTACGACCGCCATATACTGCTTGCAGACGACCTGGAAGTGTCACCAAACTTTCTTGAATATATCGATCGTTGTCTCGACCACTATCACGACGACCCAGATGTTGCGATAGTGTGCGGTTTTTCATATCCAATTGATTGGCATGTGTCGGAAGGTGCGACCTGTCTAAAACAGAATGTCAATGCCTCGGAATGGGGCATAGGGTTCTGGCGCGACAAAGAGGCAGTTATGCGGCCTTACATCGAAAACGACGTGTTGAGTCAGCAACTACCAGAAGCTGCCCGTAATGACTTGCTTTCGAGAATGATTTATCCTTGCCTCGATGAATATATTTGTGCTGCGTCTCTTCCGAAAATATTGCGCAAACACTTCTGCATGGTAAGACAAGTGTGCGACATAAGCATGCGTGCCTACCTGGCTGTGGCATCAAAATATGCAATAAGCCCCGTAATAAGCAAAGTAAGACAATACGGGTTCGACGGTTCGGGTCTTTATTGCCAACGCATCAACATGGCATCGGACGGCAACACTGCCCGCACATACAACTACTTCGGTCAACCTATTGATAAGGACAACACATTCTCACTACGCGAGGACACCCTGCACGACAATGCCGAAAACCGCCGAAGACTCAACAACTTCGACCGGCGCAGCCCACGCGAGACACTTCTTGCGCGCCAGCTTGCATGGATATGCCGACACCTGAGCTGTGGAATTGCCAAAACTTATTACACAACCCTGTTCTCACTGTGGATACTTCCGGCAAGAGTCGCCGGACGGCATATAAAAAGAACTATAAAAACGATGAAATCAAAAATAAAAAGTTAAATTTGCATCGTGTTCGGAGGCTACCGTTCGAACATAAACGTAAGACAACTGAAACACAACATGAAAGGTATTATTTTAGCAGGAGGTTCGGGTTCGCGTCTGTATCCTATCACCAAGGGAGTCAGCAAGCAGCTCCTTCCGATATACGACAAGCCCATGATATACTATCCCGTATCCACACTAATGCTTGCGGGTATAAGGGATATACTGATTATATCGACTCCTGACGACTTGCCCTGTTTCAAACGTCTTTTGGGGGACGGCAGCGATTTCGGAATCAGGTTCTCATATGCCGAACAGCCTTCACCCGACGGATTGGCGCAGGCCTTCATCATAGGCAAGGATTTCATAGGCAACGACTCGGCCTGTCTTGTACTCGGCGACAACATATTTCACGGAGCAGGATTTTCAGGCATTCTCAAGGATGCTGTGCGTCTGGCCGAAAACGAGAATAAAGCTACAGTGTTCGGCTATTGGGTGGATGACCCCGAACGTTACGGCGTGGCAGAATTTGACTCTGAAGGCAACTGCCTGTCAATTGAGGAAAAGCCGGTCAAGCCAAAGTCGAACTACGCAATCGTAGGTCTCTACTTCTACCCTAACAAGGTGGTGGATATTGCCGCCGACATAAAACCATCGGCTCGTGGTGAGCTGGAAATAACCTCCGTCAACCAACGCTTTCTCGAAGAAGGCAACCTGCATGTACGCACATTGCCACGCGGATTTGCGTGGCTCGACACCGGCACGCACGACTCATTGGCACAGGCTTCAATCTACGTCGAAGTACTTGAAAAACGTCAGGGACTGAAAATAGCATGTCTCGAAGGTATCGCCTTTCGCCAAGGTTGGATAAGTCGTGAGAAAATGGAAGAACTGGCGCGCCCCATGCTCAAAAACCAATATGGCAAATACCTTATGAAGGTAATCGACGAAGTCGAACGTACGGGAAACTGCAATTTATACTGATTGTAATGGACGTTATCGAAACAGCCATCAAGGAGGTGGTCATTTTAGAGCCGCGAATATTCAGAGACTCTCGCGGGTATTTCTTTGAAAGCTTCTCGAAACGCGAATTTGACCGGCTCGTAAGGCCTGTGGATTTCGTTCAGGACAACGAATCAATGTCAACAGGCTCGGTAGTCAGGGGGCTGCATTTTCAGCGGCCTCCGTTCGCACAGTCCAAACTGGTACGATGCGTCAGAGGACGCGTGCTTGACGTTGCCGTAGACATACGTGTCGGCTCACCTACCTACGGGCAGCATGTCGCAGTCGAACTCAGTGAGGAAAACCACCGTATGTTCTTCGTGCCGCGTGGATTTGCCCACGGATTCGCAGTGTTGTCTGACACAGCTATATTCCAATACAAATGCGACAACTATTATCATCCCGAAGCCGAGGGGGGTATCTCAATTGCAGACACATCGCTCGGCATCGACTGGCACACAGCGACCGACAAAGCAATATTGTCTGAAAAAGACACACGCCTGCCTTTGTTCAGAGATTTCGTCTCCCCTTTCAATATCAGCGACGACCTGTATTAACCCGATTCAAAACCCATCCAATGAAACACAATATTCTCATCACCGGCGGCGCCGGATTTATCGGCAATCATGTAGTCCGCCTCTTTGTAAACAAATATCCAGATTACCATATTGTAAATGTCGACAAACTCACATACGCCGGTAATCTTGCCAATCTCAAAGATATAGAGGACAAGCCCAACTATACATTCGTAAAAGCCGACATCTGCGATTTTGACAAGATGCTTGAGCTTATCGAGAAGTACGAAATCGACGGTATCATACACTTAGCCGCTGAAAGCCACGTCGACCGTTCGATCAAAGACCCATTCACATTTGCCAGGACCAATGTGATGGGCACATTGTCACTGCTTCAGGCCGCTAAAATATCATGGGAGTCGCGTCCCGAAAAATACGAAGGCAAACTGTTTTACCATATCTCAACCGACGAAGTCTACGGAGCTCTCGAGCTGACACATCCCGAAGGTGTAGACTCGCCGTTCACAACAGCAGCTTCATCGGAGCACCATAAGGCATTCGGGACAGAATTCTTTCTGGAAACAACAAATTACAATCCTCATTCACCATACTCGGCTGCAAAAGCATCGAGCGACCACTTTGTCAGAGCTTATCACGACACCTACGGAATGCCGACATTAGTGACTAACTGCTCCAACAATTACGGTCCTTATCAATTCCCCGAAAAACTGATACCATTGTTTATAAACAATATCCGACACCAAAAGCCGCTTCCCGTCTACGGCAAGGGTGAGAACGTGCGTGACTGGCTTTTTGTGGAGGACCATGCACGAGCAATCGACACTATATTCCATAATGGCAAAGTGGCCGAGACATATAATATCGGAGGATTCAACGAATGGAAAAATATCGACCTGATACGGGTGGTCATACGCACGGTCGACCGACTCCTCGGCAACCCGGAAGGCTACTCCGACCACCTCATAACATTTGTGACGGACCGCGCCGGTCATGACATGCGTTATGCGATCGACTCAAGGAAATTGCAACGCGAGCTCGGCTGGGAACCCTCATTGCAGTTTGAGGAAGGCATCGAAAAGACCGTAAGGTGGTATCTTGACAATCAGGAATGGATGGACAACATCACCTCCGGCGAATACGAAAAATATTACGAGTCAATGTACTCCAACCGTTAATGGAAAGGCGGTTTTCAGAACCGCCGGCCCTTTTAGACAAGTGCTATCATCAGAGCCGTGCTGATAGTCATGTAGATAAACATGCCTATGATATCGTTGGTAATCGAGATAAACGGCCCGGTGGCAAGCGCCGGGTCGATCTTGAACCTTTCGAGCGTCAATGGCACGAAAGTACCGAAAACCGATGCGAACAGCACCACCGACAGCAACGACAGCGACACTGAATAAGTGGTGACCTGATGGGTCGTGCCGAACTTTATAAAATTGTATATCAGCACAAGAAGCGAAATTATGCACCCGTTTATAAGACCAACACCAAGCTCCTTGAAAAGCTGTTTCGCCGAATTGCGTATATCCATTGAGCCGTTTGCAAGGCCCTGAACCACAATAGCCGACGACTGTGTTCCGACGTTTCCTCCCGTACCACCGATAAGCGGTATAAATAATGCCAGCGTAGGGTCCATGGCAAGTCCCTCCTCGAAATGGCCGAGGATAAGCGAATTGCCTATTCCGCCGAGCATTCCGATCAGCAACCATGGCAGACGCGCCTTGGTCTGGGTGAAGAGCGTGTCGTCTGTTTCGACATCCGACGAAAGACCTGATGCCAACTGATAGTCACGTTCCTGCGATTCGCGCACCTGATCCATGACATCATCAACCGTGATACGTCCTACCAGTCGCCCTATCGAATCGACAACAGGCATTGCAACGAGGTCGTACTTTTCAAAATCGAGGGCAACCTCGTCAATCGGGGTATCGGCACGCACCGCCACGGGGTCTTCCTCCATCACATGCTTAATCTTCGATACCGACGGATGGGTGATGAGTTCTTTAAGAGGTAGTATGCCCTTAAGCCGATAATCATTGTCGACCACATAGACATAATAAATCTCGTCCATGTCCTCGGCCTGCATGCGCATCTCCTTGATGCACTCCGGCATCGACCAGTTCTCGTTGACGACGAGCATCTCGGTGCCCATAAGGCCTCCGGCAGTATCCTCGTCGTAACGCAGAAGGTCAATAATGTCGCCGGCCTGCTCCACGTCATCGATATGGGACAGCACCTCGTCTCGGTCATCCTCGTCGAGTTCCTGGATAATGTCGACGGCATCGTCCGTGTCAAGGTTGTCGATAAACTGTTTTGCGATCTCCTCCGGTTCCATCGAACTGAGGAGCTTTCGACGGTCATCCTCGTCAAGCTGCATGATCACCTCGGCAGCCGTCTCGTCGTCAAGCAAGTGATACAGGTACTCAGCCTCTTCGAGATTGAGGTCCTGATACAACTCGGCTATGTCGGCCGGATGGAGGTCTTCGATTTCCTTACGAGCCTTAGCCTCGTCTTTTGAATCAATGACTTGGCGTATATTGTCGAGATATTCTTCAGTAAATTCTTTCATTGCGTGGCTTTTTCGGATCTCAACGAAGCTATCAGATTGGTTAATTCAACAAACTGTTCCACCGAAAGCTGTTCGGGACGCAGGCCCATAAGCTCGGAATCGGACACACTCGCACCGGGAGGCAGCAACCCTCTCACCGAGTTCCGCAAGGTCTTGCGGCGTTGTCCGAACGTAGTCTTGACCACCTTTCGGAACAAAGTTTCGTCACACCCAAGGTCGGTGACAGTGTTGCGTGTCATGCGTATAACGCCACTTTTGACCTTAGGAGGCGGATTGAACACCTTTTCATCGACTGTGAACAGATATTCTATATCGTACCATGCCTGCAGCAACACACTCAAAATGCCTCGTGCTTTCGTACCCGGTCCGGCTGCCAACCGCTCGGCCACTTCGCGCTGGAGCATACCCGAACAACATACTATGCGGTCACGGCTGTCAAGGATGTGAAAGAAAATCTGAGACGATATATTGTATGGATAATTTCCTATAACGCAATAATGGGGTGATGACGGGAACAAAGCTTCGAGGTCCATTTTCAAGAAATCGCCCTCGACTATCCGTCCGTCAAGCTCCGGGAAATTATCTTTAAGGTATTCGACACTTTCGCTGTCGATTTCCGCCACCGTCACATCGTGGCCTGCTTCCACAAGAAATTGTGTGAGCACGCCCATACCGGGTCCTACTTCGAGCACCGGCAATCCACGATACATGTCAAGCGTACCCGCTATACGCCGGGCAATCGTCAGGTCGGTCAGGAAGTGCTGACCGAGTGCTTTTTTAGGTCGAACTTTTTGCATTTTCGTCGGTTTGCTGTACAAAGTTACATTTTTTATCAAAAAAATCCGATCTGTCTTTGTCAACTTTTACGACTTTTCGAGACAGGAGTCAAGCATATCCGTGATGGCCTTGCGGTCAAGGTCACGTCCGATGATTACAAGCTTGATCATACGGTCACCGTACACCGGATCCCAGTCACGCATCATGTCGGGATTCTGCACCATCAGCACCATCAGATCCTCTTCTGGAGCGGTAGCATACCAAAGTCCGGCTTCCGAAAGGCTCTTCTGACGGCCAGCTGTCTCAAACAAGAGCGACATGTCGCGGTTATGGCTGAAATATATCACGCCCTTTGAGCGGATGATGCCGGAAGGCCAGCTTTTTGCAAGCATATAGTCAAATTTATTGAAATCAAACGGCTGACGGCGATAGTAAACAAATGTCTGTATACCATATTCCTCGGCCTCACCTTCATCATGGTGGTCATGATCATGATCGTGGTGATGATGCTCATGTCCATGATGCTCTTCCTCATGATGGTCTTCCTCTATACCCTGAACCCAGGCGGCCGAAGTTGCCACCTTTTCGAAATCAAACATATCGGTGTGAATCAGACGGCCAAGTTCTACGTCGGCGTAATCACATTCAATAATTTCGGCCTTGGGCTGGATTGCCCGTATGACAGCCTTCACATGTGCAGCCTCATCGGGCGTAATTTCCGAAATTTTATTAAGAAGTATAATGTTGCAGAACTCAATCTGCTGAATGACCAGATTCTCAATATCATCTTCATCGATGTCATGCCGTCCGAGAGCGTCGCCGCAGCCAAACTCATCTTTCATTCTCAGCGCGTCCACTACTGTCACAATGCAGTCAAGTTTGGGCACCACCGGTCCGACACTGTCCATCCCTTCCATGGCACAGATAGTCTGCGCAATAGGCTCAGGCTCGCATATACCGCTGGCCTCTATGACTATATAGTCAAATTTACCGGAAGAGGCGATATCTGACAGTTGCTTCACGAGGTCCATTTTGAGCGTGCAGCATATACACCCGTTCTGTAGAGCCACCAGGTCGCCCGAATCCGTGCCGCCTACAATGCCTCCTTTCTGTATGAGCGACGCATCAATGTTGACCTCGCCGAGGTCGTTCACTATCACAGCGAAACGTATACCGCGCTCATTGGTGAGTATGCGATTCAGAAGAGTCGTTTTGCCGCTTCCGAGATAGCCGGTAAGCAACAGCACTGGAATATTCTCTGTCATTGAAGTAATCCTTACTTGTTTCGATTTCAATAATTATCTGCAAATTTACTAAACAATCACGATTTATATGCCTCTTAAGTCATAAAATCTCACACGAATCTCTCGCGGTGTCGGACAAGGGCTATTGGGATTTTGGTCATTTAAGAAAAGATTAGTAATTTTACCGAATAAATAAATCGAAAGAATGGTAAGCCGTTATAATAGGACCCTGCTTCTGATGGTTATTGTGCTTTGTACCTGCGTTATGGCGTGGGGAGCAGAACCATTTTCACTGGAGTACGAAGCCTCACTGACAACGACTGCCTCTTCAGGCGATTTCGCCCCTTATTACCTTAATGCAAACCGTCATGGCAAACTGACCCAGGCCAACAACGTATTGCTTGACGTGGGCGCATACAAACTTATCGACTACGACAGCCGTTTCAGTTATAGCTTCGGGGCTGAAGTAATAGGGGGAGTGTCAAGCCCTGTGTCTTACAAGCGTTATGACTTCGAGGACGGATGGACCGTCAACAAATGCCGTCCCGCACCGGTGTTCCTACAGCAGCTATACGCTACGGTGAAATGGCGCGGAGTGTTTCTCACCGCCGGAATGTGCGAGCACGAATCGGAAATAGTGAATTTCAGATTGTCGAGCGGCGACCTTACGGCAAGCGGCAACGCCCGCCCGGTGCCCGAAGTGCGTATCGGTTTTGTAGACTTTCAGAACATACCGTTGACCAACGGATGGGTTCAGATACAGGGAGAGGTCAGCTACGGCAAATTCACTGACAACAAGTGGATGCGAACTCACTTCAATTATTACAACTATCATCTTGCAGCCGACAGCTGGATCAACTACAAAAGATGCTATTTCCGCACCAAGCCATCACAACCTTTCTCTGTGACAGTTGGAATGCAAGCCTCCAATATATTCGGAGGATATTCCAACTACTACACCAATGGGAAACTCACTATGAAGCAAGAGTATTCAGCCAATTTGGGCGACTTCATCGAAGCTTTCATGCCGTTGAAAAACAGCGAGGATTTCAGATATGGCAACAGTCTCGGTTCATGGGATTTCAAAGCAAGATACCGTCTGGCAAATGATGACGAACTGAGTTTTTATTTTGAAAAACCCTGGGAAGACGGCTCCGGCATAGGATTTATGAACGGCTGGGACGGGGTATGGGGGCTTGAATACCGATCCTCGGAAACCGGTTGGCTCGACGGAATAGTAGCCGAATATATCGACTTCACAAACCAAAGTGGTCCGCTTCACTGGGCACCCGGCGATCATCCGGGCACCACTATCTCGACTCAGGCCACCGGTGCCGATGACTACTATAACAACGTGTACCAGAAACCCTACTGCAATTACGGACTCTCGATAGGCACGCCCTTTCTGAAAGCCCCTCTTTTCAACACTGACGGATATATGAGGTATGTCACCAACCGGTTGCGAGGATTTCACATAGCGGCCGAAGGACATCCCACCGACGCACTGACATGGCGGTTGGCAGCAAGCTGCCGCAAAGCATGGGGCAACGGATATGTCATGCTTCCAAAACCCTTGAGCTGCTTCTCGATGATGCTTGAATGCAGCTATCGGTTTGACAGCATTCCAGGATTATCGTTAAAGGGTGCAGCCGCCTTTGACGCCGGCACTTTGCTCGGCAACAACCTCGGAGCCGAGATAGCAGTTGTGTATACCGGGATATTCAATCCTAAAAACAAGCAAAAATGAAACGCTTCACACAGTCTCACCGTGGCTTTAGGACCTTTGTCCTGACGATTTTACTGTTGGCCGGCTGCACCGACAACAACGGAGATATCGGTCCCCTCTTCGGCACCTGGCATCTCGAACATATCTCATCTGACAAAGGTGATTACATCGAGCCTTCGCCCACAATGTTCTGGATGTTTCAAAGCTCAGTGGTTTGCTTCCAGACACTCTCAGATTTTCACGAGAGTTACGAAGATTGGGCTTCATGGCAAATCGAAGACAATAAAATGGTTATCAATCTGGACAATCATGATGACAGCATTCCACCGGGAATATTTCCCTACGAAGTACCGGACATAGCAGGATTCCCGAAAACACCCTGCAAAATGTATCTTGATATATTGCAACTCAACTCCAAGCATATGTCGCTGAAATATTTCAACAACGAGTTGCAGGCAACCTATACCTACGAATTGAAAAAGTATTATTAATAATATGAATAACAATGCTGCTTCAGCCGGTCCGCTCGTCCTTGTCACGGGCGCAGACGGATTTATCGGTTCGCACCTCACCGAACTTCTTCTCGCCGAAGGATACCGCGTCAGAGCGCTAAGCCAGTACAACTCATTCAACAATTGGGGATGGCTCGAAGGCATCAATAATCCCTCCCTTGAGGTGGTGTGCGGCGATGTCCGCGACCCGGATTTCTGCAGGCACATAACACGTGGATGCGAAATTGTTTTTCACCTCGCAGCTCTGATAGCTATTCCCTACAGCTATGTTGCTCCTGACAGTTATGTCGACACTAACATAAAAGGCACTCTCAATATCTGTCAGGCTGCACGCGACTGCGACGTGAAACGACTCCTTGTCACCTCAACAAGCGAGGTCTACGGAACGGCGCAGTATGTGCCGATTGATGAATCGCACCCGCGCCAGCCGCAATCACCCTATTCGGCAACAAAAATCGGTGCGGATGCATTGGCCTTGAGTTTCCACGCGGCGTTCGATCTGCCGGTGACTATCGTTCGCCCGTTCAATACCTATGGACCACGTCAGAGTGCCAGGGCGATAATCCCGTCGATTATCACTCAGATTGCATCCGGAATGCGCGAAATTAAAGTCGGAGACCTCACTCCCACACGCGATTTCAACTTCGTTAAGGACACAGTGGCAGGATTTCTGGCAATTGCCAGGACTTCCGGACTCGAAGGACGCGAGATAAACATAGCCACCGCAACCGAAGTAAGTATGGGAGAAACACTCCTGACAATAGCTTCGCTTATGGGTGCAGATGTCAATTATATCGTCGACCCTGAACGCCTGCGCCCCTCAAAGAGCGAGGTGCGGAGGCTGTGCGGCGATAACACGCTCATTACCACACTGACAGGATGGCATCCGCGCTATACGTTGTCAGACGGCCTATCGGAAACCATTGAATGGCTCTCGAAACCAGAAAACCTCGCCCGCTACAAATATGGCATTTATAACCAATGAACGCTATCAACATACTCTTCCTCGGCGGGGCAAAACGCGTGTCTATGGCACGGCTGTTCAAGAAAGCCGCAGCCGCACGTCAACTTGACTGCCATATTTTCAGCTACGAATTGCAGCCCTGCGTGCCGATCGCTTCCGAAGCTCAAATCATAACCGGCACACTCTGGAGTGACCCGGAAATACTGTCCAAGCTAAGCGAGGCTGTCATGCAGCATGATATAGACATCGTCGTGCCATTTGTCGATCCGTCGATAGCCATAGCCGCACGTCTGCGCGACACCATGAACGGAGTCAAGCGCATCTATGTGCCCACAGGGTCAGCTCAGACCGCAGATGTCATGCTTGACAAAATAAGGTCGGCCAAAGCGTTTGAAGAGACCGGAATACCGGCTCCACGCACTTTCACACATATGTACGACTTCCCTGTCATAGCCAAACCCCGCTACGGATCGGCTTCCAAAGGAATAATGGTGATAGAAAACCACGCAGAGATGGGACGTCTGTCTCCTGACCCGGACAAATATCTGATACAGGAATATATATCAGAGCGGACTGAATACACAGTCGACTGCTTTGTTGATGCAGACGGCAATATTAAAGCATGCCAGCCACGCATACGGCTCGCAACAGCAGGCGGGGAAGTCACCGACACGGTGACAGTCGATGATTCCGACCTGTTGGAAGCGTCATATGCCGCTTTGTCAAAGCTCGGACTTAAAGGTGCATCAACACTACAGTTCATACGCGACCACCGCGATGGCCGACTGTTGATTATGGAAGTGAACCCGCGTCTCGGCGGCGGAGCCGTGGCCAGCGTCTATGCGGGGGCCGACTTACCAGGAATGATTATCGACGAAGCAATGTCAGTCTCTACATACGAGGCCGCCCAGCCTGTTGCCGGAGTGAGAATGACACGGTATATGCAGGAGGTAGTATTTATGCCCTATTCAACCAAACCCACACTACAATGTCCGACAAAGTAATTATCATCGCCGAAGCAGGCGTAAACCATAACGGGGACTATCAGCTGGCACGTCGCATGGTCGAAGTGGCCGCAGAAGCCGGTGTCGACTATGTCAAATTCCAGACTGCCGTCCCCGAGCTCGTCATATCCTCTATCGCTCCCAAGGCGGCCTACCAGGCCGAGACCACGGGAGTCGGAGAGTCGCAGCTCGATATGTGCCGCGCCATACACCTGCCACTGACCGACTACGAACCGCTTGCAGAACTGTGCCGTCAAAAAGGGGTGGGATTTATGAGCACCCCCTTTGACCTGAAATCGATTGACACTCTTGCTGCCATAGGCATGGATTACTGGAAGATACCGTCAGGTGAAATCACAAACCTCCCTTATCTCCGCAAAATTGCAGGAATCCGCGGCCGTGTGATATTGTCAACCGGAATGTCGACTCTCGATGAAGTAGAGCGTGCAGTTGAAATACTCACTGCCGGTTTTATAGACCGCAAGGACATAACTCTGCTCCACTGCAACACGCAATATCCCACACCGATGTCAGATGTGAATCTTCGCGCCATGGAATCGCTCGCAACGCTCGGATGCGGGGCCGTGGGCTACAGCGACCATACCCTTGGCATCGAAGTACCGATAGCCGCTGTGGCTCTGGGTGCGAAAGTGATTGAAAAACATTTCACTCTCGACAAGTCGATGCGCGGACCCGACCACCGTGCCTCGCTCGACCCCGAAGAGCTTCGTCTCATGGTATCGGCAATCAGGTCAATCGAGCAGGCCCTCGGCTCGTCGGAAAAACGCGTAAGCGACAGCGAACGCCCCAACATAGAGGTTGCACGCAAAAGCATCGTGGCTGCACGTCCGATCAAATGCGGCGAAATATTCACCGAGGAAAACATAACGGTAAAACGTCCGGGAAACGGGCTGTCGCCGATGCTATGGGACTCAGTGGTCGGACAACGCGCCAGACGTGACTTTGACTACGACACTCTGATCGAAATCTGAAACATCACACAACTATGAACGAGTCGCTTCAACAAGTCGCCGAACAACGCCTGCAGCAGACACTCTCCCCTCTGCAGGTGCAATATGCCCGCGCTCTTGAAATGACAGGACCGGAATTTGAAGATGAGGTGCGCCGCGCTCTCGACGACAATCCGGCTCTTGAAGAAGATGACTCCACCGCCATACACACGGAGACCGAAAACGACAGTGGAGAAGACGGGTTTAACGAGACCGCCGACGAAATGATGCGTGCCGACTACGGCGACGAAGACGAGATACCTCACTACCGTCTGACTTCCGACAACAGTTCGGCCGACGACCCGGTTTACGACCCCGCGTCATCACAACCCGACGAGGAGACACTTCTCGACAATATACGCCGTCAACTTGAGCTGCTTCCGATTGACGAACAACAACGTGCCCTGGCGCTATACATTGCAGGAAATATCGATCAAAACGGCTATCTCACGCGCACAGTTGGCCAGATGGTCGACGACCTCGCGTTTGGGAGCGGAATTGATATCGAACGTTCAAAAATGCAGGATGCACTGCGTATCGTGCAGTCGCTCGATCCGGCAGGCATAGGCGCGGCCGACCTGCGGCAGAGCCTGCAGCTGCAGTTGCAGAGGATGCCATCCGACGCACATCGCAATGACGCCCTGACAATTGTCAGCGACTATTTCGACTTGTTCGCAAACAAACATTACGACCGGCTAAAATCAACATCCGGCTTTGACAGCGGTAGACTACGCGAGGCCCTCGACCTGATCAAAACTCTCAACCCTAAGCCTGGAGCGGCATTTGACGGCAGTTCAGCTGATGAAAAACTACGCCGAATCGTACCCGATTTCGAAGTGGAACAGGAAGGACGGCGACTGACCGTATCGATGACGGGAAACATACCACAGCTGAGGATAGCTTCGTCATTTGACATTGACGACACTCGAATCGCACAGCGACAGCAAACCGGAAACAGAGCGGCCGAAGCCATGACTTTCGTGCGGCGAAAACGCGACGAAGCCAATGACTTTATAAAGGCTGCAACCATGCGGCGCGACACACTTATGCACGTAATGGAGGCCATCGTCAAGCTTCAGCGAGACTTCTTTTTGACCGGCGACACACTCAAATTGAAGCCGATGATACTCAAAGATGTGTCAGAAATGACAGGCTACGACCTGTCAGTGGTGTCACGCGCCACAGCAGGGAAATATGTTCAAGCCCCGACAGGTGTCTATCCGCTGAAATTCTTCTTCAACGAACGTCCAAAGGACGACCTCGACGCTTCGGCTCACGAACTTCTCGAAGCACTACGTCAGGAAATAGAGTCGGAAGACCATTCAAACCCGCTGAGCGACCAGGAACTGAGCGACCGGCTGACATCCAAGGGTTATGACATAGCCCGCCGCACTGTGACAAAATACCGCGAACGGCTCGGGCTACCGGTTGCCAGACTCCGAAGGGAACTTTAATGCAGTCAGGAGCATTATAATCTATATACAGAATTCAGTCATGCTACAGAAAATCGTCACACATCTGTCTCATTTTTTCTCGTTTGTGTTCAGCCCGCTGCTCGTCCCTACCTACGGCGTTATGATAGCACTATTTTGCTCAGTGCTCGTTTTTATACCAACGGTTATAAAATGGAGGATAATTGGTCTGGTTTTCGCGTTCACTTCTGTGGCGCCGGCTCTGTTCGTGGCATTCCTGAAGTGGCGTGGGCTGGTGAGCGATTTCGGTCTTAATAATCAGAAAGAACGTCCGATACCCTACATTTTCGTATGTGTGAGCTATCTGGTATGTGCATGGGTATTCCACACCGCCCGTTTCCCTGAATGGATGCAACTATTCATGTGCGGAGCCGCTTTGGCCACGTTCATCTCGCTCATAATCAACCGTTGGTGGAAAATTTCAGCCCACATGGCCGGAATGGGCGGACTGATCGGGCTGATGCTGCGCATCGTCGCAGACCACGATGCCGTAGGTACGCCATTAGCAATGACCATGATCGTCATCGCAACAGCCGGCATAGTTGGATCGTCGCGTGTATGGCTCGGACGCCATACGGTCGGGCAGGTATTCGCCGGGGCTTTAAACGGGGCTTTATGCGTCTACCTTATCTCGGGGTTCTGACTATTGATTCCAGATACCTTTGGCGGTACCCTTGAGCAGTTTCAGACTTTGATATGGAGCCCATAGCAAGGTGGGTACGGTCACGACAATAGTGGCGATCATCACGCCGTCTATACCGAACTTTCGTGCGCACAGTATGGTCAAAGGCACAAACACAACAGCCTCGACAACCGAAAAAATCATCTGCATTTTCAGCTTGCCTATCCCGTTGACAATATTGACATATATACTGCCGTAGGTATATATCAGGAAATAGGAGGCACATAGCACCGACAACGAAAACGGAACCTGTATCTTGTCGCCGACCCACAGCTTGAGCACCCAAGGCGAGAGGGCCACAAGCAGTACTGCTGCAACAACCTCAAGAAGCCAGGTATAGGACAGCTGGCGGATTGTGCGGTGAATCCATGGTATGTCGTTACGCGCAAAAGCATCGGTTACAGACGACCACATGGGCGACAGTATGACGCCATAGAATGTGGCCAATGTTCCGAATAGTCTGTAAGCCACGGTATAGGGAGTCACTTCCTCCGGGCCGAATATATTCGAAATCAAAACGTTTGCTGTCAGATGAATGACGATAAACGAAACCTGAATCAGCAAGAAGAACAGTCCGACCGATATCAATTCGCTGAAATGCTCCAGTTTGACACAGTGCAACGACGGCTTGATATCGGGGTAACGTCGGAACGTGTAGATATAAGCCACCAGATACACAACCACCGGCGTCAACGTGAATGTGACAGCCACATCCATAAGCGAACCAGACGTTGTCTTAGTGAGAATGAATATCACCACAAGCGACAAAAAGCTGCCCATAAACACAAGGAAGTCGTTGACCGCCGGGAGCTGGTACGACATGTAGATGTTGCCTATAATCTTGAGCACAAAATTCACGCACACCATACCGAATACAATGATTACTATCTCCTTAAGATGACTCACTCTTTCCGGCGACACATTCAGTATGTCATACCAGTTGAGAAAAGAGTCTGATATCAGAAACAGTGCGTAGAACACCACAACTATCAATGTCATGAAAAACAGGGTGGTACTGACATACTCACGTCCCTTGACCATGTCGTTCCTGGCAATCGACTCGGCCAGTTTATTGCGGAGTCCGTTGCCCAAACCAAAATCCATAAGGTAGACCCACGACAATACGGAATTAAGGGTCAGCCAGATACCGTATTCGTAGTTGTTCAGATAGTCGAGTGTCAGCGGCACAAGCACAATGGTCGTCAGTATCGACCCTCCCTTTAAAAATGCCGATACACCGATATTCTTTATTGCAAGATTTGTTCGATGATTCATGTCGGTAAGGTCACACACCATATGGAGTCGGTCCATATGGGCAAATGTTTACAGAAATAGAACGGTTATATGCCCGTTTTTATTATCGGACGCAAATTTTTTAAAAAATTTGCAAATCAGGTTGCATAACACGCTGAATGTGTATAATTTTGCGATTTGAATTAACGAAATGCAATCAAGTCTCTGCCAAAATATCAATCAGCCTTTGCGCGTCACCATACAGGGGGTGGCGGGATGCTATCACGACGCAGCCGCGCACAACTATTTTGACGGCCGCGATATCGAGACAATAGAGTGTGCGAGCTTTCCGGAAATGTTCGACCGTCTGGCAGCCGATGCATCACTGCTCGGCATCATTGCCATCGAAAACACCATCGCCGGCTCCCTGCTCCAGAATCATGAACTGATCAGAGCCTCTAACATGCGCATAGTAGGTGAATATAAAATGCGAATCTCGCATTCACTCGCCGCACTCTCCGGTCAGACTATCGACCAGATCACTGAAGTACACTCTCATCCTATGGCACTGCGACAATGCGAGCAGTATATCCACCGTCATCCTCACCTGCGGATGGTAGAAAATTTCGACACGGCCGGAAGCGCCAAAGAGATTGCAGAACTGTCGCTCACCGGACACGCGGCCATATGCGGCGATTATGCTGCCCGTCTCTACGGACTCAACATCATCGAAAGCGGAATCGAAACCAACAAACGCAATTTCACCCGTTTTCTAATAATTGCCGACCCGCTTCTATCGCCCGACATATCACCAAAAGAATCGGCTATCGACAAATCGTCGATTGTGTTCACGCTCCCCCATACTACAGGAGCGTTGTCAAAAGTACTTACAATATTGTCATTTTACGACATAAACCTGACTAAAATACAATCTATGCCGATTCTCGGACGCGAATGGGAGTACAGGTTCTACATCGACCTGGTGTTTGACAGTTACCACCGTTACCGCCAGGCTGTCAGTGCAGTGACCCCGTTGACCAACGATCTCCGCATTCTCGGAGAATACACAGCTTGTAAAAACGAAGTATGACACAGACTATGGAAAATACTGAAAATAATTCTGCAATCAGGCCAGCCGAACGCGTTTCGGCTGTCAGCGAATACTACTTCTCGCGCAAACTGCGCGAGATTGCCCGGCTTAATGCCGAAGGTCGCGACATCATATCGCTCGGTATAGGATCGCCCGACCGCATGCCTCCGTCCGAGGCCGTCGACACCCTGTGCGAACAGGCACGCCGTCCCGAGGCGCACGGCTATCAGCCCTACACCGGCATCGCCGAACTTCGCAGGGCCATGAGCCGGTTTTACCGCAGGCATTACGGAGTTGCGCTTGACCCCGACAAAGAAATACAGCCGCTCATAGGCTCGAAAGAAGGAATCCTACACATCTCTCTCGCTTTTCTGAATCCGGGAGACGCCGTATTGGTTCCCGACCCCGGTTATCCGACCTACTCGTCGGTGAGCCGGCTCGTAGGGGCCGAAACCATCACTTACGGGCTCACCGAAGAGAACTGTTGGGAACCCGACTTCGAAAGCCTTGAACGCCTGCCTCTCGACCGCGTCAAGCTAATGTGGTTAAATTACCCGCACATGCCAACCGGGCGTCAGGCATCATTACAGCTGTTTGAACGCCTTGTCGATTTCGGGCGGCATCACGGCATTGTCATAGCCCATGACAACCCTTACAGCTTCATCCTCAACGACTCACCGTTGAGCATTCTGCAAGTCGACGGTGCTAAGGATGTGGCTATAGAGATGAATTCGATGAGCAAGAGCCACAATATGGCCGGGTGGCGCATGGGCATGCTGGCCTCCAATCCTCAGTTCATACAGTGGGTGCTACGTGTGAAAAGCAATATCGACTCCGGACAGTTCAGGCCGATGATGCTTGCCGCTGCCGAAGCTCTCGATGCGGCTGACAGTTGGTATGAGGACTTAAACCGTACGTACTGCCAGCGACGGGCAATTGCCGAGCAGATATTTGACGAACTCGGCTGCCGTTACGAACGCGATGCAGTAGGAATGTTTGTCTGGGGACGGATTCCCGAAACCGAGCAATCGTCGGAGGCAATGTCCGACCGCATACTCAACGACTGCCGGGTGTTTGTGACACCCGGATTTATATTCGGTTCAAACGGAGAGCGATACGTGCGCCTGTCGCTTTGCGCAACCGAAGAAAAACTTTCAGAAGCACTTCGGCGTATAAAGAAAAACCATAAGACCTATGACTGATTTCGCCCCTATATTTCCCGACGTTGCAGCATCGTCGCACCCCGTGGTGATTGCAGGACCCTGCAGTGCCGAAACGGAGGAACAAGTGCTGTCCACCGCGCGCCAGCTCGTCCGTAACGGTGTGAAGATATTTCGTGCGGGCATTTGGAAACCACGCACCAAACCCGGAGGCTTCGAGGGCGTGGGCAGTGAAGGACTCCCCTGGCTCAAAAAGGTGAAAGAAGAGACAGGAATGCTGACCTCGGTCGAAGTGGCCAACAGGCAGCATGTAGATGAAGCGCTGTCGGCAGGCATCGACATGCTGTGGATCGGAGCACGCACATCAACCAATCCGTTTGCGGTACAGGAGATAGCCGACGCTCTCAAGGAATGGGAACGCGACATACCCGTGCTGGTAAAGAACCCCATTAACCCCGACCTCGAGCTATGGATCGGGGCGCTGCAGCGTATTTATAATGCAGGAATCCGACGGCTCGGAGCCATTCACCGTGGCTTCAGCGTGTACGGCAAACATATCTACCGCAACATGCCGCAGTGGCATATCCCCATCGAATTGCGCCGCCGTTATCCTTCGCTGCCACTGATATGCGACCCAAGCCACATAGGGGGCAAACGCGAACTGATAGCCCCTCTGTCGCAGCAGGCCCTCGACATGGGATTTGACGGTCTCATCATCGAAAGCCATTGCAATCCCGACTCGGCTCTGAGCGACAAGGACCAGCAGATTACGCCCGATGTTCTCGACCTCATTCTCAACACCCTCGTTCTACGAGACGAAACGGTGTCGACCGAGAGCCTCGCACTGCTGCGCCGTCAGATCGACGATGCCGACAACGAATTGCTTGAAGTGCTGAACCGTCGAATGCGCATATCCAGGGAGATCGGCAAATTCAAGAAGGAACATCACATGCCGGTTGTGCAGATCGGACGTCACGACGAGATAATGCAGAACCGAGTACGCGCAGCCGAACAGATGGGGATGTCGGGCGAATTTATGCGCACCCTCTTGTCAGCCATACATGAGGAGTCTGTCCGGCAGCAGATTGAAGTACTTAACAACCGCAAACAATGAAGATACTCATAATCGGAGCCGGCAAGATGGGGTCGTTCTTCTGCGACATTCTGTCGGGCGACCACGAGGTGGCGATGATAGATTCAGACCCGAAACGCCTCCTGTTCACCTATAACTGCCGTCGTTTCATGTCGCTTGACGAGATTGACGATTTCGCCCCCGACATGGTCATCAACGCCGCCACTGTCAAATACACCCTTGATGCCTACCGCCAGGTGTTACCTCACCTACCGGAAAACTGCTTACTCAGCGACATAGCTTCGGTAAAGACAGGATTGCCTGAGTTTTACGCTGAGTGCGGTCATCCGTTTGTATCGACTCATCCTATGTTCGGGCCGACTTTCGCTTCGCTCAGCAATCTCAGCAATGAAAACGCCATTATAATCCGCGAAGGCGACCCTTCTGGAATAGCCTTCTTCGAGGATCTCTACGGACGGTTGCACCTTCATGTTGAGCATTATACCTTTGCACGCCATGACGAGACGATAGCCTATTCGCTGTCGATACCGTTTGCGTCATCGCTCGTATTCGGAGCATGCATGAAGTATCAGTCTGCACCCGGAACAACCTTCAAGCGCCACAAGGCGATAGCAGACGGTTTGATGAGCGAGGATGATTATCTGCTGAGCGAGATACTGTTCAATCCCAACACTCCCCGCCAGCTTGAACAAATACGCGATCGGCTCGCCGAGCTACAGACGATAGTCGAACGCCGCGACTATGCGGCAATGGCCGCATTTCTCGACAAGGTGCGCTCTAATCTAAAATGATTCAGAGCAATTCAATGCCTGCAGCAGCGCACTTCTTCACCTGCTCTTCGGGCCATATCGAGGCCTGAACCTCCCCGATATGAGCCTTGTGAAGCAGAAACATGCACAGACGGCTCTGTCCTATGCCTCCGCCGATAGTATATGGCAGTTCGCCAGCAAGAAGCATACGGTGGAATTGAAGCTTGGCTTTTTCCTGACACCCTCTGATTTCAAGCTGTCTTGTCAGTGATTCGGGGCTGACACGGATGCCCATTGAGGACAACTCGAACGGTATGCCTAAAACTTGGTTCCACACAATGATGTCTCCATTCAAGCCAGCATAACCTGCCTCGTTTATTGTACTCCAGTCGTCATAGTCGAGCGCACGGCCGTCGTGAGGCTTGCCGTCGCACAGATCTCCCCCTATACCTATTATGAATATTGCCCCGTATTTCTCAGCCATTTTGGCTTCACGTTCTTTGGGGGTCAGTTCCGGATAATCACGTGCAAGCTCCTCCGAATACAGGAATTTTATCTCTTCAGGAAGGGTGGGAGTGATGTGTGGGAAACTCTCATATACAAGATGTTCCACTTTTCGTATCGCGGCATAGATCTTTTTTACAGTTTCTTTCAGGTATGCCACATTACGGTCCTCCAGACGGATGGTCTTTTCCCAGTCCCATTGGTCTACATATAGCGAATGGATGTTGTCAAGCTCCTCAAAACTCCGTATAGCGTTCATATCGGTGTACAGTCCGTATCCGGGGGGTATGTCATATACACCGAGTTTGTATCTCTTCCATTTTGCAAGCGAATGGACGACTTCCGCTTTACGCGAATCCATTGCGTCAATCATAAATGAGACGGCGTGTTCCACTCCGTTGAGGTCATCATTAAGGCCTGTACCGGTGAGAAGAAACAAAGGAGCAGTTACTCGGCGGAGATTCATATCCTTGGCAAAAGTAGTCTGAAAGGTGTCTTTAATCATTTTGATGGCGACTTCGGTCGTTTCAGGCAGAAGCTTGCGCCGATATTTTCGGGGAATTATAAGTGACATAGTGTATTGCTGATTTAAATTCTATGGTAAGTTTTGCAAGCATAACGCAGCATTGTCTTACAATACTGCAAAGATATATAGAATAATTGGATTTGCAAGCAAAACAGCCCCGGCATGCCTCTGACAGAGAGTATACCGGGGCTGATAATGGTATTGTTTCCGACCGATTAGCGCGATGCGCCGCCGATCATATCATTATTGGATATTTTACGTACCTTCTTGACCTGAGCGTTGAGCGAGCCAAACCTATATGATAAGCTCAGGGTGAAACGTCGGTTGTTCGATGTGAACGAACGCGACCACTGCCCGTAAGGCACGTTTATGGCGTGACTGCGATATTCCGAACGGCCCGGGCCGAACGGGTTGCTGGCACCTATGCGCACCGTGAGACGGTTCTCTTTCAAGAACGAACGCTGCAGCTGCAAGTGGTGATAGAATTTTGATGAACCGACAGCTTCAAAAACGTTGTACAACCCCTTGGAACCTTCGAAGTACGACAACGAGCCGCTCAGGCTGAGTTTCCAGGGTAACTGCTGCGATATGCGCAGGAATCCGTTTTTAGTCCATCCCGTTGCCTTCAATGCACTCGCAGGATTGCGGTAATCATTATAATTGATGCCGCCGTTGAACATCAACGTCGTCTTGCTGCCCGCACGCCACTGCATATAGAGGTTGCTCGAAAAGCCCCGGTTGCGTCCTCCGTTGGCAAATGTGTTGACAGTGATGTCGTCCTCAACAGTCTTTATATCAATAATGGCATTGTGGGCAAACGAGTAACCGGCGTTGAAATCAAGGTTGAACTTGCGGGTGAAATAGCTGTAGTTGAAGTTAAGGTTCTGATTGCGCACGCTTCCAAGGTCGGGATTACCATAGCTCACCGACTGAGGCGAATTGTTGACCATCGGGTTCAGGTAACTGATACCGGGACGGTTGATGTAAGTACTGTAGCCAATCCTGATACCATTGTTGTCGTTGATATTCCATGACAAGGCGGCGTTCGGCACCCAGTCGTTAAGGTCGGCATGGAACGGGGGCTGGCTGCCGTCATTATACTTGGCCTGAAGCCTTGAATACTCATATCTCAATCCGGCACGCAGTCCGAAGCGGCCTATATTGAAACGGTAGTCAAAAAATGCTGCTGCCACTTGTGTGACGTGACTGAAATCGGTATTGACCAGACGGTCTGCGTCAAGGTATTCCTGAGTGGCGACCGAGTGGTTGCGCCGGTTGATGTATTTGCCTCCCACATCGAGAGTGTGCCCCTTGACAAGCGGACGAGACCAGTCGAGCTGCACAGTGTGTTCCAGGAATGTGGCGTTGCTCTCGGTGTTTATTCCGGTGTAGTCGACAGGCAGGTTCTTGTAATCGGAGTAGTCGTTCAGCCACGTATATTTGCGACCGTTGCCGCTTAGCATATAGCTGAGGATTATTTTCTCTCCTTTGCGGCGCGTGAGGCGCTGGTAGTTGAAGTTGCCGCCGAGCCAGTGCGAACGGTCAGGCTTGATCAATCCGTCTGCCGTGTAGCTGTAAATCGCTTCCCCGTCATTTTTGGCCATAAGAAAATCATGAGTCTGTCGAGTCTTGCTGCTATTAATATATGCATTGAATTCTGCAGTGATGAGGTTGAGCGTGTCTATCTCCCAGCTGGCCTCGAAGCCAAGGTTGCCCATATTGCGGGATATGTGCTGCTCGGTAGATTCGCTTGAACGGTTTCCGCTCTCAAACTCGCGGTCAGTGGAGTGAATCTGGTGGTTGCTTCGGCTTGGATAAAAACCAAGGTCGGCATAAGCCGATACAGTAACTTTATCAATCTGAGTTGTGAGCCACAAGTTTGGCGACGGCGAATTATTCGTTGATGACATAAATAATCCAGCAGAGCCCATAACGCCCTTGATAATAGTGTTTTCCATCGTTACGATATTGAGAATCATACCTGTGCCTTCGGCATCTTCGCGTGCGCCGGGGTCGGTAATAACCTCGATACTTTTTATCATATTGGCAGGCAGAGATTTAAATATCTCCTTAGCATTGCGTGTAAACGCATTGTTCTGGCGTCCGTTTTTATAAATTTTGAACCCGGATTCACCTTTTATCTTTATTGTACCATCAGGATCTACACTCACCATAGGCACCTTTTTTAGTATCTCGTCAATAGTACCGGTACGCGATTCCTCGTCATTCTGCACATCGTATGCTATCCTGTCGATTTCGCGTGAGATCAGCGGCTTCTGTGCTGTCACCACTACCTCGCCGAGCACATTGCCGGCTACCTGGATTTTACCGAGTTTTGCCACCGGCGATTCGGCGCTTACTTCAAAGCCGCGTACTACAGGAGGTTTACCCAAAGGCAGCACAACCAGGCGGTAAGCTCCGGAAGCCTTGAGCTGTTTTGAAAAAAGCCCGGCTTCGTCGGTAACCAAAGTGACTGACGGGCGCACTGTGTCAGGGAGGGCGAATACCCTCACGGTGGCATATCCTTCGGGCGACCCTATTGAGTCGACGACCGTTCCCTCAACTGCAAATTGCTGGGCCACAGCCGACAGTCCCATAGCAAACGCCATTGCAACAAGAGCCAACCGGCATACAAATTCTCTGCACTTTTTCATCATGATATCTTGGTTATTATATATTTTCAGTCTCAACGTATTATTAGATGACAAAGATAACAAAAAGGTTACATACCCCCCCATTAACTTTTGTTAACCCGAAATCTTCCTCAACCTTTTATCATCGAAATAATTTGTCAAATTGTTGCAATATTAGGTGAATTTATATAATTTTGCAGCTTGATGACTTAATATTTATAATCCAACTACAAGCAAAACAAACACCGAATCATCATATTTTATGAAAAATTTTTTACTTTGCATGTCAATTATTCTCTCCGCATTTGGCGCGAGAGCAGATGCCGAAACACCCGTACTCTACGGTTTACAGACCTATTCCTCATCTGAATCTTCCAATGGCATATACACACTGCGTGCCGAGCAGGATGCACAGCCGGAAATCTATTGGAGCGATGGCGACATTATAGGAAACGGCGGCGCTATATATGTAGAAGGCAAATACTACGTGCTGAACTATCTCGATTTCTTCGGCAGTCTGGTCTGGTCATACCTTGTGTGCGACCTCGACGAGCAGACTTATGAATTCAACATGTTCTATGATTTCACCCCAAAGGACGCCGGCAGCGCGCTTACCTACGATCCGTCGGCCGGCGTGGTTTATTCCATATGTATCGACGAGGTTCATCCAGGAGGTTTCACACTCAGTACGATGGACCTTGAAAACGGCCGCAAGACACCGATTGTGCCGGTTGAGAGGCGTATGCTTGTGATGGCTTCTACGCTCGACGGAGTTCTGTATGGAGTAGCCAATGACGGAAATCTCTACACAATAGACAAATCGACGGGCAGCACTACGCTCGTCGGACCGACGGGCGTCAGTCCCAAGGAGGTCAATCAGAGTGCGGTCATCGACTACGAAACGGATGTCATGTACTGGACCGCCATGGAAGAGGATGCTTCCGGTCTGTACACTGTCGACCTCGCTACAGGCGCTGCCACTCTCGTTTCAAATTTCACCGAAAACAACCAGCTTGTCGGTATCACGCTTCGCCAGAGCACACTTAAAGCTTCATCGCCCGCACCGGCAACCAACCTGACCCTCAGCTTTGACAAGGCCGATCTCAAGGGTAAAGTCAGCTTTGACATGCCGTCGAAAGATGTGTCGGGCAACCCAATCAGCGGTTCGCTCGGATATATCGTGACTTGCAATAGCAAAACAGTGACGGAAGGCAGGGCTGATGCCGGCACAACCGCATCTATTGACGCGGAAGTTGCCGATGCCGGTAACACATATTTTACGGTCGTGGTGAAAAGCGAAGGCGGCGAAGCCTCGAGTCCCGCCACCATCAGTCGCTGGATCGGCCCGGATACGCCCGCAGCCGTGACCGGACTGACTATCGCTTCCGAAGGCAACGATGTCACACTCAGTTGGGGAATCAGCGAGACCGGCATACACGGCGGATATGTCGATCCTGAAACAGTGCGCTATATCGTGGTACGACTGCCTGAAAATGTCGTAGTCGCCGACGCATACGATAAGACATCATTCTCCGAGACGCTGGATGTCAACGGCATGGTAAGAGTATCATATGTCGTCACTCCTTATACAAATAAGACGTTCGGCCCCCAGACAGAGTCTGAGACCGTCGTTGTTGGCAGCGGTCTGACAGTACCATTTACTGAAGACCTTACAAAACCCGGATGTATTGACACATACACCATCGTTGACGCCAACGAGGACGGCATACGCTGGTATTATTCCGACTACTACGGCGCAGCCGTTGCCGATTACACAACCGTAAGCAACGTCAACAACGACTGGCTCTTCACTCCGAGAGTCTATCTTGAAGCCGGCACCCGCTACAAGGTGACACTCAATCTCCGGTCGGCCGGCGTACGTAACTGGACCACATTTGAGGACGAAGATGCCTATGCCGGCTGTATAGGTGTCAGTCTCGGCACGAAAGCCTCTGTCGATGCAATGACACAGACGGTAATCGCTGATTCGGAGGTAGTCAGTGCTAAGAGCTACAATCTGGTATCGGAAGACTTCCTTGTCAATGCCGACGGATATTATGTCCTCGGTGTCAGCCATACTGGCGAAAGCAGCCATCAGCCCTTATATCTCTACAGCATAGCCATGGAGTCTGACGGAAAGACCGAAGTCGAGAACGTGGCTGCCAACAGCGGTATAAGCGTTGTTGCGGCATCAGGGATTCTTTCTATTGTAAATCCAGACGGCTGCAACATTATTGTCTGTTCCACCGACGGAAGCGTGGTCTATAACGGCAGGACATCAACAGATCTGTCTCTGTCTTCAGGCCTCTATCTCGTCAGCACACCCTCTCGTACATTCAAGGTTTTCGTCCGCTGAACGATATACCGTTACAAGCTCAGCATAGCGGGAAAAAAACGGATATTGATTTTTCTTTAGTTTAATCCCGGCAAGTGTTTCCCTTTCTAAAGGATTTCACTTGCCGGGATTAAAAAAATAACGGTTGCCCCTATTTTGGCTGTTCCGCCAAAATACTCAGTGCCTCCGCTGATATAAATGTTGCCGCTGTCCTCATCCTCATGATCGGCGGTGACTCCGGTAGATGTGCCACCGTCAAGGTCACACTGTACCCTGTCATCGCCGTATCCGCGATATTGACAAAACCGCTTTCCATCAAAAAGTACTCGTTACATGAAATACCGTCACCGACTGCTGACAGAATATTGACTGTGGCGTTTTTAAGCGTAAAATACTCACCGGTTTTAATACCATGCTTCACATTGCCGGTAATATTCAAAACATCTTTTTGAGAACCGGCAGCCATCGACAGCCGACATTCTAAGCGCCTAAGCATGATTGCCAACATTCTGGATGTGTTTTTCTACGAACTGACTTACTATCGGGGAGATGATCATGAGCACAGCGGTCATGGGCTGTTGTTCCAGCGATTCTATGACCTGCTGCTCGAAAACTATAGGAAGCACCATGAAGTCGCCTGGTATGCCGGCAAACTAAATCTGACACCTAAATATTTTTCCACCGCCATTCACATGGCAACAGGATGCAGCGCGGGCGAATGGATTGCCAATATTCTGTCCTTGAAAGCCAAATCTCTGATACAGACTCGCCATGATCTGAATCTTCAGGAAATCGGAAATCTCTTAGGTTTTGTCAATATCACCTCGTTTTGCCGATTCTTCCGTCGCATGAACCAAATGTCTCCAAAAGAATTCAGGGACAGCTAACATGTATGAAGAGGCTGTGTCATTATGTTTTGACACAACCTCCGATATGGGTTTATTCCAAGACTGTAATGAGACCAGTATCTGCGCGCTTATTGTCCTTGCTAATCTCCATAAGTCCTTCCGGTTACGGCACGCCATAACCAGGAAAAACAGACACAGATTCCTCCGAAAACTAATTCTTCTGGTGGTATCTTTATTATGGCCATGGATGGAAACAGTAAGACCGGGGCGCAGCAGCTTTTCCCCCTGTCTCTTCCCCTTGTGAGATGCTTTCGATACACGACAGAGTCTATATCATTTACAGATATATTGTATTATATTCCATCACCGTCAGGCGGACGTACTCCTACGTCCAAACGATGCCTAATACCCCGCCTCAGACAAACTTAAGACATGCTTACGCATAGAAACGCTTAACGGACTCTGCATACTGCTACATGCACGACCTTACGGAAAACTGAACCGTTTTTACAACCGTGCTCTCACAGTACACTCTCCGTAGTGGGGGCTTATTTATATTCCGATACGTTCTCATCCTTCTTGCCCGGACCGCGCCCGCAGCCGTCCGCCGTGTCGGCGGACGAAGCGTAGCCCTTGCATGAGGGAAATCTGCGGGATTTTTCCTGCTTTTTTCCCAAGGTCTTGAACATCATTTTCATGACGGAGCATCGCACCGGGATCAGTGCTTACTCGGGCGTACCGCCCGGTTCCGTCTCAGAAACCCATAGAGAACACGTCTCTTTCGGCTTCCGGCTTTTCCATTACCGGCTCAATGTCCCCGCATGGAGACATATCCCTCCTCTCCTTTGGCAACGAAGATGCCGGCACCCTGTTGGTGCCATCATCATCATCAGACAAGGGGCTCGACCTTCAAGAGATCACAGAGCTCAAGATATATCGGCCTGAGTTTGTCAGGTATGACTATCTTGAGATCGAGAGTGCGTCGAACTTCCGATTTGCGCCATGCGGCAATCCTCGTCTTATTGACTTTTTTAGCCAACCTGTAATCAGACAAGGCTTTCTCATAGTCGCTCATCCGTCGAAGGTTTTCCATTTCCATCTCCTTGAGAATAGGACCAATGTAGCTGTTGTACTCGGTCTGAGCCTCGCGCTTCAGCTGCAAAATACGGAAATAGACCTCGTCTATGTCTTCAGTGCTGACAGAAGGTGTTCGCGTTTCGATCCTGTTCTGATCATACTTGACACCCTCCATATGTTTGGCGGGATGTTCAATAGAATCAAACAGCTGAGTACGAGCATTGGTAAGATAACCATTCTCACCGACAGCCCTTCCAAAAACGGCAGCTCTGGTCTGAAGATCATAGATTTTCGCGCGTCTCTCAAAAGAAAGTGATCTTATCCATTCATCCTCGGAAATCATTTCCGGTTTTTCCGGTTCTTTGATTTTCTCGATGCCACACTTCTGACCGACTTCTTCATCGGTCATTGTGTCCTTAACGAAATGGTAATAGCGATCGCGTTCTTTAAGTGCCTCCCTGAGCCAGGCTATCAGGCTTTTATACCTGACGGTTCGTTCAAGACGTGCCTCTGTCTGCCTGAGCTTGTCCTTGCTCATACCCACACTTACAAGAGTATCAACCTTGTATTCTCGATAGTAGGCACTAACATTGACCAAACTCATACGAGAGAGTAACATCTCATCCTCTCGGTAGGCCTCTCGGGCGAGAGAGCAGAAATATTCCGCACTTGTCGCGGTCAAACCCTTTTTGCCAAAGAAGATTGTACAAAGTCCTGACATTGCAGAATCTTCTTTTACGTTTTCAAATCAAATCTCTAAAAATTTTATTTAACTTTGCAGTCGACCTCCGGCTCTCTTGCCGGAGGGTCAATCGTCTCTCTGACTGATTGACGATGCAAAGTTCCGAAGGCGGTGCGCAATCTTTTTTCGCACCAAAAAAATTCTTGAAAAATTTTTATTTTTTTGATTTTTCCACCGAAAATCTACTTTTAAGCACTATGCCAGCAAACAAAAACGCACTTATCCGCTATAAGACCATCGACCGATGCTTGTCGAACCATTACCGGCGTTGGACTCTCGACGACCTTATCGAGGCTTGCAACGACGCACTCTATGAATACGAAGGAATCACAAAGGGAATCAGCCGGCGCACTTTGCAAAATGACCTGGCCATAATGCGTAGCGACAAGTTGGGGTATAATGCCCCGATAGAAGTCTATGACGGGAAATATTACCGGTATACTGAGCCGGATTATACCATCGTGGATATGCCGTTGTCGGAAGATGACGTGGAGCTGCTTAATGACACGGTAGGCATCTTGGGCCAGTTTGCCGAATTTGGATTTCTGGGGCAGATTTCGGACATTGTGGCACGACTTGACAATCACATATATTCTTATAAGAAGGACCGCTCGCCGCGTGTATGTGTCGACACCAATCCATTCGCAGCAGGACTTCAACATATCAACCATATATATCGCGCAATCTGTGAACGAAAGGTATTGGATGTAAACTATAAATCTTTCAGATCACCGGCTACCACGTTTGTTTTTTCGCCCTATTTTCTGAAAGAGTACAACAATCGCTGGTTTGTCATCGGGAAAAAGGATGAAATAGATGATTTGTCAACGGTCGCGCTCGACCGCATCGAGTCAATAAGCATAAAAGCAGGTGCTAAATATGACCACTCACAATATGTATCACCTGAAGAACTGTATGCTAACTGCATCGGAGTCACACTTAATCGAGAAGCACCCGTGGAGGACGTTGTATTCGACGTTGCCGATAACCAAGCGCATTATTTGCGCACAAAACCATTGCACCGTTCACAGACCGAACTCGACGGCGCGCCGGAGGGGATGATACGTTTCCGCCTGCATGTGCGCGTCAATATGGAATTGGTCCGCGAGCTGCGTGCCTTCGGAAGTGCCCTCCGCATCGTCTCCCCACCTCTCGACCTCTTTTAGCCAATCATATAGCTAATTGTAACTTAAAAATAATAGCCGCTCAAAGCTGAACGGCTATTATTTTGTAGGTATTCTATTTATCGAATTTATTTGACTATGGTCTTGAGACTTTGGTTGCCGGAGCGAACGATGTAGACTCCTTTGCTCAAGTTGTTGAGATCGGCCTGAGACGAAGCCTCAAGCACGCAGACACCGCTCGCTGTATAAACTTCGATAGCCTTGTCTGAGGAAACGATGCCGTTTTCAATGCGGAGGGCGTCATCGGTATAAACTCCGTCTATGCCATCCTGAGTATTTTCAGGAATAATATTCACGAAATCTTTCCAAATGACAGCCGACTTGTACGCGTCGATTGCTGATGCCGGAACATAGAGCTTAACCTCTGAGTAGAACTGAGCACGCATCTCGTCGGTGAATTCCTTGCCGCCAAAGAAAAAGTCGTCCGCCACCAGTTCAAAGTGTTCGTCGTTCTGCTCGTGTACGGGAGGTACGGGCGAAGCAATATGTATTTCTTCAAGATTCCAATGGGGAGTATTAGACTGCTGGTCAGGCACCCACACGGCAAGACAGGCATGTCCCATACGGCGCACGCCGGAGCCGAGATAAGCCTTGGTCACTTCGCCGTTACCCTGGAATGCATCGCTACGGATCCATTCCACGGAGTTGGGCACCCTGACCTCAGTGAACTGGCCACAATCGGCGAACGCGCTCTTACCGATCTCCTCAACACCCTCTTCGATAGTAAATGATGTCATGTCCTTGCAATACCAGAACGCGCTGTTCGGAATTACCTTAATCTGACCGGGTATTACCGGAGACTTCAGGCCGCTTTTACTGAAAATGGCGCGTTCCCAGGTTTCCACCGACGCTGGCATTTCGAGGGAAGTCAGTGAGGTGCAGCCATTGAATGCCTGTTCGCCAATTGACACCGTACCTTCGTGGATGGTGACTTTCGAGAGGCTTGTGCATTCCGAGAACGTAAGTTGCGGAATGTGTGCGACGCTTGCCGGTATATCAATCTCTTGCAGCGAGGAGCAAAGAGCGAAGGCCGAGCCGTCGTTTCCTGTGACGTCCCACACTTTTCCGAGCTCTACAAGTGTTGACGGAAGGTTTATCTCGACAAGGTTAATGCATTGCTTGAAGGCGGCGTGTCCTATTGACTCAAGACCCTCAGAAAGTGTCACCGTACCCATACCGGCTTTCCAGAATGCATATGTATCGATGCTTTTCACTGACGAGGGTATGCTGACAGCCTCAAGTTCAGTGGCATTGTAGAACGCCTGCCGTGCTATCTCAACCACTGAATACTCCGTGGAAGTCTCAGGATCAATCACTTTGGCCGGAATCCGGATATCGGCTCCCTCAAGATATTTCTTTACTGTTACTGTGGTGTCGCTAAGCGTGGAGTAACGCAGTCCGTCCACCACAAATTCATCTGCCGAGGCTGCAGCTGTCCCGAGTACGAGAAGCGCTGCCGGAAGTGTAAATCGTGTAAAAATTTTCATATAAGCTGATTTTTAAGTGTGTACTAACGTATGATTACTTTAGAAACCGAATTGCCCGTGCGGACGATGTATAAGCCTCCCTGCCGGGGATGAGATATGCGTACGCCCTGTAGGGTGAAGTATTCGGCCGGTGCTTCGTCAGCATCCGCAACCGCGTCCTGAATGCCGCTGCCGCTGCCAATCGGCACAGTGAGATATGTGTCTTTGTACTCAACCATGACTTTTTGTTCGGCCACATTGTAGAGCGTCCACGAAGGGATATTTACTACGTACAGATTTTCTTCACCGTCCTTTTTGTATATAGTTCCAAGTATTGTACCTCCGTCAGCTCCGGCATAGTGGAGGTCCATCACTCGGCCGTCATCAAATTTGAAATCCTTATGGCAAATGGTGGGTTGAGCGGTGCATGTGCCTGCGTTCAGGTCTGTTTTAAATTCAAGCGAAGTCCGGAATCCCCTATTGCCAAAATTGCGTACGGTGAAGCCGTCCGATCCAGGAGCGATGTACACTAACGACTCCCCGGAAGAAGCGTGGGTTACATCGGTTAGCGTCATAGAACCGTTGTATGCATACATCTCAATAGCTCCGATAAAGTCGACACCCTGAGTGATGTGCTGTCCGACAGCATCCGGATAATTCGTCACTATCAGACAGCTAACCGGAGCATTTCCGGCCTTATTCGGCTCGCAATAGTATGTCAGTCCCTTATTGGCGGAATCATAGTTGAGTATGATCGGCTCGTCGAGCATTATGTCCGTATTCCAGTCGCTGACATATATATATGACGAGTAGTCACCATAAGTGCCGAGGCTCGCACCCGCCGGAATGACAACCTGCTGTCTTTCCCGGTCGAATTTTGCTTCCACAGCCGAAATCGGAGTGCCGTCATAGTCGAAATCGGCCCAGAAGCCGTAGAGAATAAGATCATCGTCACCTTCGCCCGGTGCAACGACAGGCAGACAATATGACCGCTCCCATCCCTGAAAAGCACGTGTGAGCCTGAAAGAATCAAAATTATAATAGCCGCATACATCGTCGCGGGTGGCTTTGCCCTCGGCAACTTCAGCTCGGCCATTAACCGGCAGCAACATTGCCGACGATTGCTTGCAGGCTGACTGAAAACGTTCGGCTGACGAAACCGATGACTTGAAGTCGACAGCACCGGCTGTAATGGCCGGCACACATAGAATGGCGACAGCCATTGACATAACTAATTGGTTCATATATATTTGTATATACTATAATGAAGAAGGAAGCTCTTTCGCCACCTATATAATATTTTCTTATTCGGCACAAAATTAGCAAAAAAATGCAAACCGCCACCAACAAGTATGAATAAAATTTAAAGGACAACCTTTTTACATCCGAATAAGACATTCATTTTGCATATGTCTATTCCTTTATGGTATTTTTACTGCGATGTTCTCGCAATTCTTCAAGATAACTGGCTGTTATGACACCTGAAGGGAGTGCGATAATTGCAACCCCGAACAAGGAGGAAAGCATCGATACAACGCGCCCTATATCCGTTACCGGACAAAGGTCGCCATATCCAACGGTTGTAAGGGTCACTGTGGCCCAATACAAAGCATCAAAAAAAGAATCAAACGTCACGGCACCTGTTTCCGGATTAACATGCGGCTCGGCATTAAACATGACTAACGCCGTGACAAATATATAGAAAACCGCCAACATCAGAACAGACAATAGCACCTGCCGTTCCTTTCTCAACACGGTGAGAAAAATAGTAATCTTGTCGGAGTATCTGAATATCTTCAGAAGTCTGATTATTTTAAGCAACCTCGTCAGTCGCAGCATCTTGAACTCCGGATTTATAAGATTTAATCCCGGTAAAATTGACAACAAGTCAATGATTGCCATTGGGGTGAAAGGGTATATCAGAAACGACAGTTTACCACGTTTTAGCTGTAGGTTTGAGGTGGACCACCTTAGGATATAATCTATTATAAAAGCGATTACCGTGACAATTTCTATGACCCTAAAAATTGGATAGTCATTTATAAACATCAGCGGTACGACGCTGGCCAAGATCATCACGAGCATATACCAGTCGTAAAGCCGGCTTGCCCACATCCCTTTACGATCTCGATTGATCAGACTATATATTTTTTGCTGTAACATTATAGTGCATTGGATTTAACGCACAAAATTACAAAAATTCATCGACACTCCAATTACATGGCTAAATTGCGGTAAAAATACAGCAAATGCGCTATCTTTGTAAAAAATAATACCTGAAAAATTATGGGCATCAATATTCAGTTCTCTCAATCGTATCATTGGCTAAATTCGTGGATTTTAGCCAATATAATTCAACTTGCAACTCAGGACTTCTGTGAACGATTTGTCGATTACCGCATGGATCCCGGCCGGCGGCTTTATGATCAGATGGTGATGGCGGCAAGATGCGGAGTAGCAAATATCGCAAAAAGTCAGAGGTATGGGCTATAGGCAATCATGACCGTGAAGCTATCTGGCAAATGCGACTCGACACTCCCCAATACAGCAACAGCTATCTACATGATGCTGCCAAACATATACTCGCGCAGAAAAACAAATTTAATCAATGGTTGGGAAATGGCAACCCAGAGATAGCTGCCAATGCACTGCTGGTACTGTGTTTGAGGGAGAACCGGATGCTACAGTCCCAGATACAAAGCCAGCTTGAGAGCTTCAAACAAACAGGCGGTTTTACAGAAAATATGACCAACGAGCGATTAGAAGCCCGAAAGGCAAAAGCTGCTACCGACGGAGCCCCATTATGCCCGAAATGCGGAAAGCCAATGTTTAAGCGAATGCAGAAGAAAGGCCAGATGCAAGGCCGCGAATTTTGGGGTTGCAGCAACTACCCGCAATGCAATGGCACTTTGCCAATCAAACATTCCTGATTAATCGAGATTAATCAGGGATAGTCAGAAATTAAACAATCATGGCGTGTAACCGTTTAGACGGCCACACGCCATGATTTAGTTTGTCAGTTTGCATTATTTCACTTCCTCAAATCTAACCATATTTGATTATCAATATTTTAGTATTACATGATACAAATATGGGATTTTGGGTTCATAGGAATGACATCGGTTACTTTGTCGTTTTGAGTCTCATCTTGTTTCTTCCCATTCCTTTTTAACTCGCTCGACTTCCGCTATCAA
>CAZAZA010000005.1:0-62181 GCA_964489495.1 uncultured Bacteroides sp. | reverse complement strand
GTATTAGATTTAAGGTTAACTAAGATTGGTTGTCGTGACGACAATCAATTTTTTTTGTACCTAAAATTTGTTAAACCTCAACAGCTCGGCTAAACCTTTCTGTGTGTTCTTTGTCAAACATTCAGTAACGAGAAAAACAAACATATAATTATTAAACTGAATGAAACGTACAATTCTCTCACTCATGATGGCCATAGGCATCATATCAGCCGCTTCGGCTTTCGCTCAACAGGCATCCAATAACCCCACCGCCACCTGCACCCGGACCACGTGTCAGAATGCATGCCCCGTCGCTCAACCCGGTAAAGCTCCGAAGATCGATATGATGGCGCCTTTTGCCAACCTCAACCTCACCGACGCCCAGAAGCAGCAAATCGAAAGAATAAATAATGAGACAATCGCACAGCGTCAGCAGCTTGCTAAAGACCGCAAAACCGAAAAACGAGACTCTAAAGCACGCCGCGATTCACTCAAACGTCAGGAACGCAGCAAACGTATCGAAGCACGCCAGGCTGCCCGCAACGAGTATCTCGCAAAAATCAAACAGGTACTTACTCCTGAACAATATACCCAGTTCCTTGAAAACAGCTACACATCGGCTCAAAAAGCCGGCAAGCCGAAAGATGGACGTCATCATGGCAGCAAAAACATGCGACACGCACGCGCACGGCAGTAATCCTTAAAATAACATATTAGCGACAAAGGTCCGGTTACGAATCCCCTGTTTGGATTTATACCGGACCTTTGATTTTATGATTTTTTTCAGAAACAATTCGAAGATTATCCGTATTTTTGCGTCAAAATTTTTACTATGACGATAAGATACATACTTCCACTCACACTGTGCGCCATCGCATTAAGCGGACAGGCCCGTTCGACAAAAAAAGACAACATCAAACAGCCGACCCCTGTGGAGCGTGGTCTTTTCTCAATCAACCGTATCACCGCCGAGGCTCATATAGGTTTTCTCGCAGCTGACGAACTCAATGGTCGTGAAGCTTCCACCGAGGAAGGACGCATCGCCTCAAACTATATCCAGTCATATCTCATGACACTCGGTCTTGAACCCTGGGACGGAAAATCTTATTTCCAACCCTTTGCAGCATATCGTAAGGAACGTCAGAAAAAGGGACGATACACAGTACATCCCGACTCGATACGCGAGTTGGAAAAAACCGTACATCAGCGCCTGCCGATGCGCAATGTGCTGGCACGCATTGTCGGCCGTAAAGCCGACGAATGCGTCATTATTGGAGCACACTTCGATCATCTCGGTATAGACCCGATGCTTGACGGCGACCGGATTTACAACGGCGCCGATGACAACGCTTCCGGCGTCGCTGCTGTTCTCCAAATAGCAAGGGCTTTTGTAGTCAGCGGAATACAGCCGGAGCGAACTGTCATATTCGCTCTTTGGGACGGCGAAGAGAAAGGGCTTCTCGGTTCTGAACATTTCGTGTTAAACCATCCCGACATCAAATCGGTGAAAGGATATATTAATTTCGACATGATAGGCCGTAATCACAATGAGTCTGTTCCCGAACATGTCGTATACTTTTATACGCAGTCACATCCTGTTTTCGAGCAATGGCTGCGAAACGATATTGACCGTTACGGATTTAACCTGAAACCCGATTATCGGGCATGGGACCGCCCGATTGGGGGTGGCGACAATGGATCGTTTGCCAAACGTGACATCCCGATCATCTGGTACCACACTGACGGACACCCCGACTATCATATGCCTTCGGATCACACCGAACTCATCAACTGGGAGAAGACTGTCGACATAACCAAGGCTGCATTTCTCAACCTCTGGAACATGGCAAATGAGCCGATATTCTGATTTTTTTCGTTTATTCTATGATTTTTTTCACATGAGTGAATGAAATCACAGAAAAAAATGCGAAATTTGCAATATAAATATTCTCAATAAACTCGGAACATAACTTATACAATCATAACTTCATAATTTTCAAGACAATAACATGAAGATAAGCGCTTTGCAAGCCGCCCGTGCATCTTATCAGCCCAAACTTCCCGTAACTCTTACAGGAGCAGTAATGGCTGTTGAAGGCGAACCCACCCAGTCGGTTGCCGATCAGGACGCAATCAAAGAACTCTTTCCCAACACCTACGGTCTTCCCGAACTCCGTTTCGAAAAAAATCCCAATCCGGTTGTAGGCAAACCTATCAACGTCGGTGTAATTCTTTCCGGCGGCCAGGCACCCGGCGGTCACAATGTGATCAGCGGCCTTTTTGACGGAATCAAGAAAATCAACAAGGACAGCCGTCTTTATGGTTTCCTTATGGGCCCTGCCGGACTTGTTGACCACAAGTACATCGAGCTGACAGCCCCGATTATCGACGAATACCGCAATACAGGCGGATTTGACATCATCGGTTCAGGACGTACCAAACTCGAAAAAGTTGACCAGTTTGAAAAAGGTCTGGAAATCCTCAAGCAGCTCAATATAACCGCTCTCGTTATCATCGGCGGCGACGACTCCAACACTAATGCAGCCGTTCTTGCCGAATACTACAAAGCTCATAACGCAGGCGTACAGGTTATCGGATGCCCGAAGACAATCGACGGCGACCTCAAAAACGAAGTTATCGAGGCTTCTTTCGGCTTCGACACTGCTACCAAAGTTTACTCAGAACTTATCGGCAACATCCAGCGTGACGCCATGTCAGCTAAAAAATACTGGCATTTCATCAAGCTTATGGGTCGCTCGGCCTCTCATATTGCGCTTGAATGTGCCCTTCAGACACAGCCTAACGTCTGCATCATCTCTGAGGAAGTTGAAGATAAAAATCTTTCGCTTGACGAGGTTGTCGACAGCATCGCCAAAGTTGTGGCAGCTCGCGCTGCCAAGGGCGACAACTTCGGTACTGTCCTCATTCCCGAGGGACTTATCGAGTTTATCCCTGCGATGAAAAACCTTATCGCGTCGCTTAACGACCTGCTCGCTAAGGAAGGTGACAAGTTCGCAGCTAAGACTCCGGCAGAACAACGCGAATTTATCCTCAACAACCTCACCGCACGCAACGCACAGGTGTTTGCTTCGCTACCGGAAGGCGTGGCACGCCAGCTTACCCTCGACCGTGACCCCCACGGCAACGTACAGGTATCGCTGATTGAGACCGAGAAACTTCTCAGCGAAATGGTTGGTCGTCGTCTTAAAGAGATGGCAGCCAAAGGCGACTACAACGGCAAGTTCTCACCGCTCCACCACTTCTTCGGTTACGAAGGACGTTGCGCCGCTCCGTCAAACTTCGATGCTGACTACTGCTACGCACTCGGTTATAATGCAGCTATGCTTATCAACGCGGGCGTGACAGGATATCTGTCGAGCCTCCGCAACCTCACAAAACCGAGCGTACAGTGGCTCGCTGGCGGTGTGCCTATCACAATGATGTTCAATATGGAACGTCGTCATGGCGAGCTTAAGCCTGTTATTCAGAAGGCTCTCGTCCGTCTCGACGGAGCACCTTTCCAGCGTTTCGCTTCAAAACGCGATAAATGGGCTATCGAAACCAGCTACGTTTATCCGGGCCCTATCCAGTACTGGGGACCTGCCGAAGTATGCGACCAGCCGACCAAAACACTCAAATATGAGCATGTAGGCAAATAATTCACGCTGACATCTTTCAAACAGCTTGCATAAATCCCGTCAGGGCCGAGATTCGATTTGGAATCTCGGCCCTGACTTTTATAAACGAAATTAGGGATGTTTCAATTATTATTTGTAACTTTGTCGCGAATCAAATAACCAACCAATCAAAATGACACTCTATGAATAATTGTTTACATCGTTTGTCAGGTTTAGCTGCATTTATTCTCATGAGCTTATGCACGACAACACAAGCTGAAGAACGAATAGTGCTGCATTTTACCGACGGAAGTACCACAAGTTTTCTTGTGGCAGAAAAGCCGAAAGTATCGTTCGGTGAAAGTTCGATACACGTTACAGCCCAAAACATCGAGGCAGACTATGACCTCATATCAGTACACAAATTCACTTTTGATTCGACTATTTCTTTAGGTTCAAACCAGATTGACGATAATGAAACCCGATTTGAACTGACAGGCAGGTCAGAAGTTAGAGCAATCGGACTTAAGCCATATGAAAAAGCTTATGTCCACAGCGTAAACGGCATTCTTGTTTCCTCTTTCTCAGCCGATGACAACGGAATTGCCGAGATGGATTTGTCGTCTCTCTCCGCCGGAGTGTATGTAATATCAACCGAATCCGGCAATTCATTCAAAATCAAACTCTGACAAACTCGATCCAATCATGAAAAGAATTGCTTTAGCCGCAACATTAGTTGCAATATCAGCCTCTGCATTCTCACAGTCATTTACTGTGGCCCTGAAAAACGGAGAAAAAGTGACATATAAGAATGCCGATGTCGACAGCATATATTTCCACGACAATGAGCCCGAAATACTTGCTCCCAGGATAGGTGACTACTACTATTCAGACGGAACCTGGTCAACCGATTTGAACAACGAAAAGACACCTATCGGTGTAGTTTTTTATGCAGCCATTCCTTCAGGTACAGCCGACAATGAAGCTTTCTACAAACAGAAGGACGGAGTAACTCCATTGGAGAAATTCCACGGCTATGTCCTGTCTCTCAGAGATGCCACATCACTCGAAGGGTGGGACGAAACCGTTTGGTGGAGTCCCTTCAACGCTGATGCATCTCCCGTATGCTCTACTACGACCACCGACTTTCTCGGCTATACCAACACCCTATCGATAAAAGCAGCCGCTGAAGCTCAAGGTGGCTTAACAGATAAAAACTATCCGGCTTGTTACTACGCCACTACAAAATACGAAACGGCTGTTCCCTCACCCGAACAAAGCTCAGGATGGTTTTTACCGTCAGTAGGACAACTTGATTTCATTTTCAACAAGGTCTATTTTGACTATGACAATTCCGGAGTTGCATGTGTTGAAAACAGCCTGAAAAAACTTGGCGACGCTGCACAGCTACTCTATCGTTACGATGCCGAATACTGGTCTTCGACTGAAAAAGTTGATTCTTACGGCAAGTCAACATGGGCATATTATTATAGTTTCGACGAACGGCAGATTCGGCCCGGTTTCCAGGCTGATTATCGCAAAAACGCCGGATTTGCCGTAAGGTCAATACTCGTTTTTTAAAACATTCTCAGCTAATCGTCTATGAAATCAATCCTTGCAAGTATTTCTATAGTCGCTCTGCTCCTCTGTACAACGTCTGAAGCTGTTTCTCAGACACTGCGTCTTCATTTCAAAAACGGCACGACACAATCTTTTGAATATTCCGCCATAGACAGCATGGTTGTCGTTCCCGCTGAGCCTGTGTCGCCCAATTTCGAAATATCTATAAGTGATATTAAAAGCACGCGTATCACTGCGACAGTAAGCTGCGATAATCCTGACGTACCGTATTTTTTTGATTTATGCACCGACGCTACTTATCAGAAATACGGTGGTGACATGGCTTCTCTGATCCACTCATATATCGCGGATATCCAACGGACGCAGCCACAGCTTACCATTGAACAAATTGTTGCCGCCATGCGCGACACCGGCACAGTTACCGAACAGATTTCCGGTCTGCCCGCTGCTACTGATATGTGGATTTATGTTATGGCACTCGGCGACGACGGCGTTTGCTACGGTAAAGCTGCGACGTTAAAATTTACCACACTCGAAGCAGGTGACCCGGCCAAATGTGAATTCGATATAGAAGCTTCGGATATCGGAGCCACTGATTGCGTGATAAATATAAAGCCGTCAGACCCCTCGACACTCTACTGGTACGGATTAGTCCGTTGCGACGGCTACCCCGGCGATTATGCAATGATGGCTACCGTACAGGCTGAATTACGCAAAGCGGCAGAGAGTTACGGCATGGATTTGGACAAACTCGTTGAACGAGTAGGATATCGCGATGATATAAGCATGATTGAATCGGGACTTGAGCCTGAAACAGCATATTATGTCTATGCGTATGCTCTAAAAACTGACGGGAGCAACGCGGGCCAATTGACAAAAGTCCAGTTTAGGACAGCCACCACAGATGTTTCGGATGCCAATATATCTGTCGCTTACCGCTATTTTGACGGAAATGAACTATATAACACTGATCCTGACACATATTCCCGATACAAAGATGCCGTTATGGTGGAAGTACACGTTACGCCCAAAGGGTCTGCGGCCAATTGGATATTTGCCATGGGTGCCGGCGATATGACAGACCCAGACATCTATCCCGACGAATCCACAAAAAATGCCATGCTTCAGGGCGGTAGTATTAATAAAACCGACATGACATTTGTTGCCAGATGGGGACAAGCTACTATGTTGTATTTTGCTGCCGACGAAAACGGTATTGACGGTCAGCTTTGCCGCGAGCTCGTGGAATTTACAAAACAGGGAGCTTCGCCTATAAGCGAACTGACAGCTCCGGCATTCTCAATAAGAGCGGCTGCTGTTCCTCTGTCAGTCAACTCGGCAAAAGCCATCAAACTTCCCGCTGCCAAATCCGGTTACCGCAACCGGTAAACACTATTTATGAAACAAGCACCACGCACTATAAGTGAATGCGTGGTGCTTGTTTCATTTTCATATTCCATAACTCTTTTTAGAAGAGCGGGAATGTGTTATTGTTATCTACATAAATCTCATAGAACCGGCTATTGTTTAACGTAAACATATAGATGCCCTGGACAAGTCCGAGTAAAGCTCCGAGCGAACCGCACGAGCACAGCGAAAAGACAAGGCAAATTATACCGGCCGTGGTCTTTCGTGTATAGAAATATTGTATACCGAAAGCACCCCCAATAATAGCAAGTACTGCAGCCAGTCCCCGGCTGATACCTTTGGGACCAACAGCAAATGCATCGTTTGCCAGAAACGCCGGTGTACATGGTTCGTTTCCGACTTCATTATCTTGAACAAGCGGTTCTCCACAACGCGGGCAAAAGCGATTGTAATCGTCATGGCGCGTTCCGCATTTTCTACATACTTTCATAACTTTAATCTTTTAATTTGCATCCGTTTTCCCTAAACTTTGAATATGACTCGGCAAGAGTTTCAGGCGTAATGCCGAACATATCAAGATGGCGGAAAAAATATTCAAGCTGGTTCTCCATAAAATAACGCCGGCGTGTCTCGAGAATATTTATAGGAGCATCATCCGCCACAAAATATCCGATACCGCGTTTATTGAATATCAGCCCCTGCTGCTGCAGATAGTCGTAGGAACGCATCATTGTATTGGCATTGACCTCCATTTCCGCAGCATGGTCACGCACCGACGGCAGACGACCTCCCGTTGGATATTCACCCAAAAGTATCTGATCGCATATGCGGTCGGCTATCTGAAGATATATTGCTTTATTTGATTGTTGGAAATTCATTTCGTTTTAGCAGATATGTGTGGCATAATATCGGTTTCCTTGAATCGGCGATAAGCAAGCCACCAATTGAACAATGCAAACAACAATGAGATCGCTACTGCCCACCAGGCTTTGCTGCCGGGAATTATATCGTAAAATTTGTGTAAGTCGCTGTTGAATGTTTCATGCCATGCGACAGTCCATACAAACAGTGCAATGCCTGTAGCCACTATGACTGAGAAAGTCTTTAGGAAACAGTTGCGCGACCAGACAAGAGCCCCCAACACAAATAATGACGAGAACACAAAATAATAGCATGCTGCTATCTGAATCATCCTGATAAAATCGTCGGAATCATCGCGCATTAATGTCAACAATGAGTATATGCTCACACCTTCCGGAGCTTTGATACTGAACAACACCACCCTCACGCAATCTCCTGCAACCACGCTCAGAATGACGACGACAAAAAATCCCGGAATATAAAGCAGCCATTGGGCAAGATATTTCTCAAACATCGAAGTAGGAGTTGTCAAAAGTTCACACCTGACACCTTTTGAACCTATTCCCATGAAAAGCAAGGATCCGGCAATGCAACCTAAGATTACAGTAACTGACAATATATAAACCATTTCGCTCGTCAGCACGGATGTACGCATCATTATATCGATATATTCCTTTTGATATGCAATTCTATTAAGTGCTAAATACTGTATATAGAGCATTCCGAGAATTATCAGCGATACAACAATCAATGCCTGCAACAGGACCGTACGACGCCGGCTCAGCACCACGCGACGAATCTCGCTCTCAAGCCGCTGCAAGTCGAATACCTGATTTGTCTCCATATTACTCATCCTCTTCATTATCCTGATTATTGATTCGTTTCAAAGAAGTAACATTAACAAACGACCCTGAGGTGGTGTTGTCTGATAACACCACATATTCTGTACTCTCGCTATATGAACCGACGTTTGTGTCATCGTCAAGCGACCATACAACATCGTCGACCTTCAAATTATGCAGACTTGCCCCGCAGAGCGAAACGAGCGAGCCTACTGACGAGCCATACCCGCGTATGTTCCGTGAATAATGGTTTGTATAGCCTGAACCGTCAAACATATCATACAACAGGTCTGCAATATGACTTTGATATAAAGTAAGCGAACCGGAAGTCAGCACCACCATACTCGAATCGCGACACCCTGCAAGAATCGTGACCATCGAATTGCTGCTGGCGGTCCTGATTCTGTCTAAATTGTGTTTGGCAGGCAGCTGAATCATGACTAATGCACTTTCGTTATCTTCGACGGACGCACTGATCCTTGCCTCGCTGCCGTATATCGACACTTCTACTTCTTCAACGTTTGTGGTAAACAGACGTGGTTCGGAAATCGTATCGGACATCCATACAACAACATCGTCATCACCGCTTCGCCATTGATCTCCATCTATCACAATCCGCAAGCGATCGAATTGGTTCAGATTAAATTCTTGCTGCGTAAGCGCATATTCATTGAGACGTTTCAGATAATCAGGGAGATCCTCCCCCATATCATCCACCAAAACATGAACAGTTTCTTCGACAACGTCGTCATCGTTGCTTTCATGGTTGTCGCGGAATACAAAAAGCACCAGCCAAACCGAAACAAACAAAACAATGACTTCCGATATGATAATTTTAGAGGTAAACTTCATAATCATCCTCCTTTACGACATTATCTACCTTGCCGGTAGTTGTAACATTATAAGAATCCGGTGTATTTAAATCAATGTCGTTGCGTATGCCTGTCTGAAACGAAATTTCTTCAGGGAGCAGACCGCTATAGCTAAGTTTGACATACGTACTGTCAGCCAAACCATCAGAAGCAACATACAGACGACCTATAGAACCAATATACTTCTTATTCAACCCTCGTCCCTTAGATTCGGCAATTAAACTCACATCAAACTTGTTATCAATCGAGTCTGAACCCATAAGTATAAGACTGCTAATAACGCTGCCACTACACTTGATACCAATCGATTTATCCCATCGATATTGGAAGCCCACAAACTTTTGTTCCACGTTCGAACGGTTTGACCGTTTTCTGACCATAACTGTGTCAGCGCGAACATCATCGAACATCAGGTCGGGAGCGCTGCACAATTCAAGGTTTCGGAAAGCCCCCTTTAGAGTCAAAAGGCTGACTGCGGGTAACGGAGTTGCACATTCTATCCTATTCAACATACTCTCAGTCACCGTTATCTCAAGACCTTTTCCACCCGTGAACAGCACGAGAGGCGACTCCAACTTACTGAAATCAGCTGTAACCGTCAGCGTGTCACCGCGTGATTGCCATGAAACATATTCTTTAAGTCCGCCTGGCACCGTTATAGCCGGCTTACTCCCGTTGTCTGTTCCTGTAACAAAAAGCCAGTCATCAGATTCAAGCCAAGAATAAAAATCTTCACGCGAGGTTTCAATCTCATTGTTTATCTGTTTCAAAACTATGACACTGAACGGTTGTAATTCTTCCGTAAAACTTTCTCCGTCATCTGTGGCTATATGCGTACTCTCCGGGACGAACGCCGTAAAACGGAACACTATAACTGATACCACTATAAGCACCAGCCAGGCTACAAATCCTACAATGTATATTTTAAAAGACTTATTATTCATCGCTCAATCTATTACATCCGTATTACGAAGCCACACATACCCCATGATCCAGTTGAACAACATCAGCAATATCATCAGTAATGATAACGTTATGACCACAATGTCAACCGACGACAGCTTCATTTCCAAATCCAGCGCCCCCGTATTGACTACAGCAATCAGCACAGTCGACAAAACTGTATTGACAACGATCTGTAACACGACCAAAACGCCATAGGTCTTAACAAACGTATATTTCGGGAACGAAACACTTCCGAGCACGAAAAACGAGGCTGTCATAAAAATCAGAATCGTTGCAGGAACCATACAACGGCCCATAATGTCGGAACCGAATATTTTGTTGACAGGGTTGACAAGATATTTCATGCTGTACAAGTTGTCAAATATCACGTTGCCTATGACCCATCCGACTGCCAGAGCTACAATCATTGAAATCAATGCGACTAACGAAAAAATGACAACATATACCAAAAATCGTCCGGCGTATTTGTCAGCCTCACTCTCCGGAAGCATAAGGAATAATATTCGCTTCGACTTGTCGGCAAGTTCACGAAACATCAGTGACCCGCTTAACATAGCAAATAATCCGTAGAGCAGGTAAAAAACTATTGCCAGAGCGATGCATAGCGATTCGGTTGAATTACGGCTTACTTGTTCATAGCTTTCCGGTTCATATTGACGGTTACATGCCCACATTAACAACAATACCGCCACAAAAAAGACAGAGGTCATCAGGCCGACCCTCAGCAACTGAGTGCGTCGCCTCTCATAAATCTCACGGCGGGCAACTTCTATTGTGCCTTCCCAGGAAAATCTGTCAAAGAGTTTCGGTTTCATCTGTTTCGAATATTTCTTTAACCTTATCCGGCGACTGGAGCACAAATCCGAACAGAGTTTCCAGATTTACTTCCGTCTCTTCTCCATAGAGATTGGGAGTGACTATAGCCGTGCCTCCTATCGAAGGGATTGAGAACAATGCATCCTGAGACTCTATCGGATCGTTTGAAACACCAAAGCTGAGTTTTGATACTATCTCTGAAACAGCCGCGTCGAGCACTATGCGATTTCGATCAAGTATTATGATGTGGTCTAATATCTTGTCGATGTCACGCACCTGATGCGTTGAAATCATTATTACCCGATCTTCGGAGGCTGCAGCCGCTATCGCTCTGCGGAACATACTTTTACCCGGAATATCAAGTCCGTTTGACGGCTCGTCCATCAGCAAAAGGCGGGTATTGCATGCCAAAGCAAAACTCATAAATGCCTTCTTTTTCTGCCCCATAGACAAAGCCCCGAGGTTGATGTCTCGATTGAGCTCAAACAATTCGAGATATCGCTCCATTTCATCGTGCGAGAAACAGGGGTATAGTGGGGCATACAGCTTAACGTATTCCTCAAGAGGTATAGGCGGAAGCGAAAATTCTTCCGGCACGATGAACATATCCGAAAGCGTCGAAGGCTTGCGATGCCGAGTGTTCACTCCATCAAACAACACCTCACCTTCCCCGGGCGTAAGGAGCCCTGAAATTAGATATAAAAGTGTCGACTTTCCGGAGCCGTTCTTGCCGAGGAGACCGTAAACGCCTCCTTTATCAATCTTGAACGAGAAGTCGCGCAGGACATAGCCGCTCTTTCGGTATGCAAATGTGATGTTCCGTATATCAAGCATAGTGTATTAGTGTAATAGAACACCGCAAAGTTAAAGCTTATTTTTATTACTACAAAATATTTCTCCCAAAATGTTGATTTATTTTGCTAATTTTGCAATCAGACAATAATTTTCAATCGATCTGAAATATGACCAAATCATCTATTAGCATCGCACTTGCCTGCATGTTAACCGTTCCGCAAAGTTGGGGAGCACTCCAACCGCTCGAAGGATTTGAGTTCGGAACTGTTCAAGCGCCTGACGGCACGGAGTGGCAAAGTCCTGGGCGGCTTTCACTTAACAAGGAGCTGCCAAGAGCGACATTTTACCCGTTCGCCGGCGACGGCAGCGCACTGAGTGTCCTTCCGGAAGGTTCCAAATATGTAGAAAGCCTTGATGGGAAATGGCATTTCCGCTGGGTGGCAAACCCTTGGGAGCGAGACTCCACTTTCTACGAGGCTTCTTACAATGTAGACGGTTGGGACATGATCTCAGTTCCCGGATCTTGGAATGTCCAGGGCATCCAGCCTGACGGCACACAGAAATACGGCACACCTATTTATGTAAACCAGCCGGTGATTTTCCAGCATAAGGTAGCTGTGGATGACTGGCGCGGTGGAGTAATGCGCACCCCGCCCGAAAACTGGACCACATTCAAAGCCCGCAACGAGGTTGGACAATATGTCCGCAATTTCACAATTCCCACTGAATGGGGAGGCCGTGAAACTTATATCGAATTCGACGGTGTCGATTCATTCTTTTATCTATGGATAAACGGCAAATACGTGGGTTTCAGCAAAAACTCCCGTAATGCCGCCCGCTTCGACATTACGCCTTATCTAAACAAACGCGGCATCAACCGCCTTGCGGTTGAGGTTTACCGCAGTTCCGACGGGTCTTTCCTTGAAGCACAGGATATGTTCAGACTACCCGGAATTTTCAGGTCTGTCAGACTCTACTCCACACCCAAGCTTCAGATAGCCGACCTTGTCGCAATCCCCGACATTGACTTCGCTGCGCCTGACAAAGCCTCATTAAATATTGAGGTGGAGCTTCGCAATCTCGCAACAAAGAATGCGAGCGATATGACTGTCACATACAAACTTTATCCTTGCAAACTTTTCAGCGACGAGACCGAAGCAGCCGTGGCAACAGCTTCGACAACTCCATTGTCGGTTGAAAGGAACGGCGGTACGGCAAGCACCCGTACGACACTTACAATTGACAATCCCAAACTTTGGAGTGCCGAAAAACCCTGGCGCTATGTGCTTGTAGCAAACCTTTGCGACAAAAACGGCCGCGTAATTGAGACCGTCTCAACCTATACCGGTATCCGGAAAGTCGAAATACGCGATACCAAGGCAGAAGATGACGAATTTGGCAAAGCAGGACGATATTATTATATCAACAACCGTCCTGTAAAGCTCAAAGGTGTCAACCGTCATGAAACCCGACCCGACCGTGGACATAATGTCCCGAGGGAGTCGATGTTCGATGAAATCAAACTGATGAAACGCGCCAACATCAACCATGTGCGCAATTCTCATTATCCTGACGACCCTTATTGGTACTATCTTTGCGATAAATATGGCATTTATCTTGAGGACGAAGCCAATATCGAGAGTCACGAGTATTATTACGGAAAAGCATCACTCAGCCATCCCGTCGAATGGCGTCCCGCCCACATTGCCCGAAATATGGAACTGGTGCACAGCCGTGTCAACTCACCGTCGATTGTGATATGGAGTCTTGGCAATGAAGCAGGTCCCGGTGACAATTTCATTGCCGCTTACGATGCCATCAAGGCATTCGACAAAAGCCGTCCGGTACAGTACGAGCGCAACAACAACATCGTCGATATGGGGTCAAACCAATACCCGTCAGTTGGCCTTACCCAGGAAATAGCATCAGGCAAGCTGAATGTCGTTTACCCATTCCATATTTCTGAATATGCACATTCGATGGGTAATGCTGTCGGCGACCTTAAGGGCATATGGGACGCGGTGGAAAGTTCAAACTTTATCTGCGGAGGGGCTATCTGGGACTGGATCGACCAGAGCCTTTATAATTACGACCACAAAACAGGCATAAAATATCTTGCCTACGGAGGAGACTTCGGCGACACTCCCAACGACGGACAGTTTGTGATGAACGGACTTATCTTCGGCGACATGGAGCCTAAGCCTCAATATTACGAAGTGAAAAAGGTATATCAGAATGTCGATGTTCGTCCGGTCGATCTGACCAATGGAAAAATCGAAATATTCAATAAGAATTATTTCGAACCTATGACCGATTATAACATAGGATGGAAGCTGAAAGAAGATGGTGTGACAGTAGAAAGCGGTGATGCGCTAATCGGGCCGCGCATGCCTCTCGGGCCGCGTGAAAGCCTTGTCTACACAATCCCCTACCACATCGAAGGACTTACCGGCGAACTTGCAGTAGACATCGAATTCCGTCTTGCAACCGACAAGCCTTGGGCTGAAAAAGGATACGTCCAGATGTCGGAACAACTACCTGTCAGACCTGCAATGCAACGTCCCGGCCTTGCCGAAGTTTCGCATTCCGGCAAACTGACGCTCATAGACAAACCGAATGAACCGATAGTGGTCGAAGGTCCGGAATTCAAAGCAGTATTCGACCGTATCACAGGCTCTCTCAGCAGTCTTGAATATGGAGGCCGACAGATGATTGTTCCGGGTGAAGGTCCAAGACTCGATGCTTTCAGAGCCTTTGTCAACAACGACAACTGGGTTTACTCCACCTGGTATGCCAACGGCCTTCACAACCTTAAGCATACAGCCGAATCAGCAGATGCATATATCAACAGTAACGGAGATGCTGTCATAGCATTCAGGGTAAAATCGCAGGCTCCGAACGGAGCGGAGATTCTCGGAGGCACATCTTCCGGACACAACACCGTGAAGGAGTTGACCGACAAACCTTTCGGGCCCGACGATTTCGCATTTTCCACTGATCAGATATGGACAGTATACCCTGACGGGTCGATTGAATGCGAGGCCGAGATCCAAAGCAACAATCCCTCTGTCGTGCTACCACGTCTGGGTTATGTGATGAATGTGCCTCGAAACATGAGCAACTACTCATATTACGGACGCGGGCCTGTTGAAAATTATAATGACCGCAAAGAGGGCCAGTCACTCGGTCTTTACAATTCGACTGTCGACAAGCAGTTTGTCAATTACACCAAACCTCAGAATATGGCCAACAGAGAGGATGTACGTTGGGCATCGCTTACAGATGCCAACGGCAATGGTTTTGTGGCTGTAGGTCAAAATCCGATGAGTGTGACAGCCATTGCATATGATGAAAGCGATCTGGTGGCAGCGCCACACCCCTACCAGCTTCCGGCAGCCACTTCAACCCGTCTGCATCTTGACCTTGGAATGACCGGCCTTGGAGGAACAAGCTGTGGTCAGGCACCACCTTCTAAAGAAAACCGCATCATGGCCACTCCGCATCATTTCGGTTTCGCAATCCGTCCTGTCGGTACAGAGACAACTGCTACCAAGCAGGCCAAGGTGCAGTTAACCGGAGACTCACCCATTCGCATCGAACGCGACGATTTAGGCAAAGTCACGATTTCGGCACCGGATTCATCAGCAAAGATACTCTACACACCCGGTAAGGGTCAGAAACCTAAAGTCTACACCGAACCGTTTATGTTTGCCGAAGGAGGCAATGTGGAGGCTTGGCTCGAATCCAACAAACATATACGTACAGCCCGTCAGTACAACAAAGTTGAAAAAGTGGCTACCCAGGTAGTTTTTGTCAATTCGGAAGAACCCGGCGAAGAAGCTGCTTATGCAGTTGACGGCGACCCATCAACATATTGGCACACGATGTATTCCGTCACCGTGGCACAATATCCTCATTGGATTGATCTCGACACGCGTGAGACAAAGAAAATCAAAGGAATCACCTACCTTCCGCGTTCAAGCGGATGGAACGGCGACTTCAAGGATTATGAAGTATATGTCAGCTCAGATGGAAAGAACTGGGGCGCACCTGTTGCCAAAGGTTCTTTCTCCAAGGACAAAAAGCGTAAACGAGTGATGTTTGACAAGCCGGTTGAAGGCCGCTATGTAAGGCTTCGCGCTCTCAACTCTCAGAACGGGCAGGACTACGGTTCAGCCGCTGAAATCGAAGTTCTCGCTGATTAATCGTTACACCGACAAAACAAAAGCAGGCACCGTGCAAAATCGCAAAGTGCCTGCTTTTATTTTGTCGTCCATTACTCACAAATGAACATATACTTGACTTTCACGCTATACCGACGGACTATACGCCGCATGCTTTCCATCCCTGATCCCCTTTCAAAAGCCACATTGCCAAATGTCGGTGTCTCATAATATACAGGACCATCTTCTATAATCTCACATGGTCCTACGATTTTAAGGTCCTCGTTAGCGGCAATAAACTCAGCCTTTTCGCGAGCCGCTTTCAATGCAGCCTTTACCCCCTGACGATTATAACGACTAATGTCACTATTATCGATGCCTGTGATATTATAACTCGATATGCCCGAACGGTCAAGATGTTCTGAAATATATTCCGCCTGACCAAAATCAGAAAGTATAACCGATAATTTTTTTGCCATAAGAAATTTATCAGACACCTGACGGTTTCTATAATTACCCAGATCAGAAACCACTATGAGTGAATCTCTGACTCCGGCGGCGCCAAGAACCTTCCTCACCCGTTTTTCAATCAACGGCAGCCTTACCACAACACTGTCACCCGAGCCGTCAGGCGTATAGTATTCCTCCATGCCGATTTCCACCGTAAGTCGGTCAGGAATAATATGAATCGTGGCGACACCCGACACCTCTATTACATTTTTATCATCATTAGCCCAAGCTTCAGAAGGAATAAATCCTAAAAACATACATGCCATTCCTAAAAGGAATGCAGCAATCGTCCTTCTATTAATGAAACACAGATACATCATCTCAATTTTGAATTTTAGCTTCCAAAATTATACAAATTTCCAATCATTCGGTGCAAAATCACCTATTTTTTGTAAAAAGAGACCCCGCACACATTCCAAACAGAATTATACGGGGTCTTAAATCTTCTACTTGCTGCCATTAATTATGGGGCAAGCTCGCCTTTCAGCTGCTCTGTCCATGCCGATATGCGCCCGGGGGTCAAATCGGGATGATTCACCTCATCGAGCAAAAGACCAACAATCAAGCCGTCTTTTTCTGCCGGAGTCGTATCATATGTGTAGCAATCAGCCGGGAATGCACCTATGAAATTAGCACCTGTCTTCTGCAGACGGTCATAAATTTCACCGACAGCCCCACAGAAAGTGTCGCTCATCGTTTCATCACCGTCGCCGAACAAAGCAATTATCTTGTTGTTCAAATCCAAAACTTCAAGACCTGACAGGAAGTCATACCAATCGTCCTGAAGATCGCCCGATCCCCAGGTGCTCGATCCGAGCAGCAACACATCATATTGTGCCACATCCGAAGGTCGTGACTTAGCCACATCATGAACATCTTCCGTGGGAACGCCCATTGCCTTCGCGATTTCACCCGCAATGCGCTCTGTTGTCCCGGTGGTGGATCCGTAGAATATTCCAACTTTCATAATACTTTCTAATATAAAAATTTCTACCGAGTTCTTTTATCGAAATTATAACAAGCAAAACAATGTCTGTGTTCAAAAAAAGTAGTAACTTTGCAGCCTAATTTGAACGTTACTAAAATATACAGACATCATGGGTGAACTCAAGCATATTAAGAGAGCTTTGATATCAGTGTTCCACAAAGACGGTCTCGATGTAATCCTCGAGATGCTCCACAACGACGGTGTGAAATTCCTTTCTACCGGGGGCACCCGCTCTTTCATCGAAAGTCTCGGCTATGAATGTGAGGCTGTCGAAGACCTCACAGGATACCCATCGATCCTCGGAGGCCGTGTCAAGACCCTCCACCCCAAAGTCTTCGGCGGCATATTGAATCGCCGCGACAACGACCTCGACAAGCAGCAGACCGAACAGTACGAAATTCCCGACATCGACCTGGTAATTGTCGATCTCTATCCTTTTGAAGCAACAGTAGCTTCGGGCGCTCCCGAGGCCGATATAATCGAGAAAATCGACATAGGCGGTATCTCTCTGATACGTGCGGCTGCAAAAAATTTCAATGATGTGATCATCGTAGCCTCCAAGAACCAGTACGGACCACTTACAGAAATGCTGCGCCGGCAGGGTGCGAACTCCTCTCTCGACGACCGTAGATTCTTCGCCCACGAGGCATTTGCAGTATCGTCAGGCTACGACACCGCCATCTTTAACTATTTCGCAAAAGACACCCAAGCTACCGACCTCCGGGTTGCCGTTGACGGAGCCATGCACCTGCGTTACGGTGAGAACCCGCACCAGCAAGCTGCTTTCTATGGCAATTTCGAAGCACTTTTCGACAAGCTCCACGGCAAGGAAATCAGCTATAACAACCTGCTCGATATTGATGCAGCCATGAGCCTTATCGCTGAGTTCGATACTCCGACATTCGCAATACTCAAGCACAACAACGCCTGCGGCCTTGCATGCCGTGAAAGCATACTCGAAGCCTGGAATGCGGCTCTTGCCTGCGACCCATTGTCGGCTTTCGGAGGCGTGCTGATAACCAATGGCGAAATCGACAAGGCCACAGCCGATGAAATCAACAAAATATTCTTTGAAGTAGTGATTGCTCCGTCGTTTACCGACGAGGCTCTTGCAGTACTCCAACAAAAGAAAAACCGCATTATTCTTCTCAACAAGGCTCCTCTGACCACAACACACCAGATGCGTACAGCACTCAACGGTGTGCTCTATCAGCAGCGAGACCTGCATGTTGAGACCCCGGCTGACCTTACTCTTGTAACAAAAGCCACCGTTGATGCCGATACCATCGACGACCTTCTTTTTGCAAACAAGATTGTCAAGCACAGCAAGAGCAATGCCATCGTCCTTGCCAAAAATGCCACACTCTGTGCAAGCGGCGTAGGACAGACCTCACGTGTCGACGCCCTCAAGCAGGCAGTAGAAAAAGCTGAATCCTTCGGTCACAGTCTAAAAGGTGCGGTAATGGCCTCCGATGCTTTCTTCCCGTTCCCCGACTGCGTGGAAATAGCTCACAAAGCAGGCATTGACGCCGTTATTCAGCCCGGCGGTTCAATTCGCGACAACGAAACAATAGCTTACTGTGACGAACACGGTGTTGCCATGGTCATAACCGGATACCGTCACTTCAAGCATTAATCTCACTGATCAACTCTAACCTCACCTGATATAAAATGGGATTCTTCTCACTGACAAAAGAAATCGCGATTGACCTTGGAACGGCCAACACGATAATCATACATAACGACAAGATCGTAATCGACGAACCTTCGATAGTGGCCATCGATGTGCGCACCGGCAACCTCAAAGCTGTCGGACGCGAAGCACAGCAGATGCAGGGACGCGAACATGAAGGCATACGCACAGTGCGCCCGTTGCGCAAAGGCGTGATCGCCGACTTCAACGCTGCGGAAATGATGATACGCGGGCTTATACAGAAAGCCAGCACCAAGAGTAAATGGTTCAGCCCGTCGCTCCGTATGGTAGTGGGCATTCCTTCCGGATCTACCGAAGTCGAGATACGAGCCGTGCGTGACTCGTCGGAGCATGCCGGAGGCCGCGATGTCTACATGATTTATGAACCGATGGCCGCAGCCCTCGGCATCGGACTCGACGTTCTCGCGCCCGAAGGCAACATGATTGTGGATATAGGCGGCGGTACTACCGAAATAGCTGTTATCTCGCTTGGCGGCATCGTGTCGAACAAGAGCATCCAGATCGCCGGCGACGACCTCACCGACGACATTCAGGAACACATGCGCCGCGTCCACAACGTCAAAGTGGGCGAACGAACCGCCGAACTGATAAAAATGAATGTCGGATCGGCACTAACCGAACTCGACAACCCGCCGGTCGACTACATAGTTCACGGACCCAACCAGATGACATTCCTGCCTATGGAAGTGCCTGTAAGCTATCAGGAGATTTCGCACAGCATCGAGAAATCAATTACGAAAATTGAGGCTGCCGTACTCAGCGCACTCGAAAACACCCCTCCGGAACTCTATGCCGACATCGTACGCAACGGTATCTGGCTTGCCGGCGGCGGAGCTTTGCTGCGAGGACTCGACAAACGTCTCACCGACAAAATCGGAATTCAGTTCCACATAGCCGAAGACCCGTTGCTTGCCGTGGCCAAGGGAACAGGCGTTGCCTTGAAGAATATCGACAAATTCTCTTTCCTGATCCGTTGATCGGGAGAGAGAATTTCTATCCCGGGGTATGCAGAGCCTGATTGCATTCTTCGTTCGCACAGGCACATGGATGCTTTTCATCATCTATGTGCTGGCAAGCTGTATATTGCTGTTCGCCCACAACCCTTGGCAACACCATGTTTACCTGACCTCGGCTAATGCCGTATCGGCTGCCGTTTATGAGGCGGTATCCAATGTCACATCTTATTTTAACCTTCACTCGATAAACGAAGACCTTCAGCGTCGAAACAGCGACCTCGAACTGGAGGTGCTTGAATTGCGAAGTCGTGTAAGGCAGCTTTCCGAAGACAGACCCGACACACTCGGGGCCGGAGCCATGATTCCGACCCGCTACAGTTTCACCATTGCACACGTGATAAACAACTCTATATCGCGCCCATACAACTATATCACCATCCAAAAAGGATCGCTTGACGGTATCGAACCGGAAATGGGAGTAGTAGACGTTAACGGTGTCGTTGGCATAGTAAATAAAGTGACACAACATACGGCGAGGATTATCTCTGTACTCAACCCTAACCTCAGGCTTTCCTGTAAGGTACTGGGATCGGACCATATAGGATCACTCGTGTGGGACGGTCGTGACAGCAGGTATGCCGTTCTTGAAGAACTTCCCCGGCATGCCGTCTACAATATCGGCGACACGATTGTGACAAGTGGGTTTTCATCTGCATTTCCCGAAGGGGTTGCAGTAGGAACAGTCAAGGAGGAACTGCGTTACCACGACGACAACTTCCATGCGCTTCGCGTCGAACTTTTCACCAACTTCTCAACCCTCAGCACAGTGCGAGTAGTAACCGACGGATTGCGTGAAGAGTTACGAGAGGTAGAGACCGACCCTGTCGGCACAGATAAACAGTAAAATACAACGAAATGACCCGCACCACGCTGACTTTTATCGTCTGGAGCCTCGTTCTCGTTCTCGCCCAGGCAATTGTGTTTAACCATATCTGTATTTTAGGTGTGGCTGTGCCGTTTGTATTCATATACATGCTCCTTCGTCTTCCGGTGACAATCGCACAGGGTTGGGTTTTGACTATAGCTTTTGCCATGGGACTTGTTGTGGATATATTTTCCGACACGCAGGGTATGAACGCACTGGCGTGCACCATCCTTGCTGGAGTAAGGCCGTCAATCATACGGCTATATTTCCCAAGAGAAGAAGACATGAGTTTTCCCCAACCCTCGATCCATGCGTTCGGCTTCGGAATATATCTAAAATACGCTGTGTCGATGGCACTTGTCTACTGCACCTCCATCTTCCTTATAGAATCGTTCACATTCTTCAACCCGCTAAGACTCATTCTCAGCATCGTCAGTTCGACACTGCTGACTACACTCATACTTATCGGCATAGACAGCCTGACTCTCCGACGCCCCGACAAAAGGGCATGACTTTCAAACTATGCGCAAGGATTACAGCTTAGAAAAACGTAAATATGTCATTATCGCATTTGTGCTGATAATAGCAGCAATCTATATAGTGCGGCTTTTCGACCTTCAGGTCGTCGACACACGATACAAAGAATATGCTGACTCCAACGCCTTTCTTCGTAAGGCTATCTATCCTTCAAGGGGCATAGTCTACGACCGTAACGGCAAGGTAGTGGTATTTAACCAACCGGCATACGATGTCATGATGATTCCGAAAGACACACACCAGTTTGACACCCTTGACCTTTGCACGACTTTGGGCATCACACGAGAGCAATTCGACAAACGAATGGCTGACATGCGTGACAAAAGACTTAATCCGGGTTATTCGTCGTTCACCCCCCAGAGGTTCATCACCCACCTGAGCGCGGCCGACTACGGGCGACTTCAGGAAAAGATGTACCGTTTTCCCGGCTTCTTCATACAGAAACGTATTCTCAGACAATATAACTACAATTGTGCGGCCAACATCGTCGGAAACATTCGCGAAGTGTCACAGCGCGATATCGACAATGATTCCTACTACTCGCCCGGCGACTATACCGGTGACATGGGCATCGAACGCAGTTACGAAAAATATCTGCGCGGAACAAAAGGAGCAGAGATTCTGATACGTAACGCCTACGGGCGCATCGAAGGACGATATGACGACGGTGCACACGATATCGATGCCGTCGTAGGCAAAAACCTTACTTTAAGTATCGATATCGAGTTGCAGCAATATGCTGAGTCCCTTATGGTAAACAAAACCGGAGCTGTGGTGGCAATCGAACCGTCAACCGGCGAAATACTCGCCATGGTCACAAGTCCTTCTTATGACCCATCGCTTCTGGTTGGCAGAAAACGAGGAAACAATTACGCAATGCTGCGTAAAGATCCCGGCAATCCGCTCTTCGACCGCGCGCTGCAGGCCGGCTACCCTCCTGGCTCAACATTCAAACCTACACAGGGGCTGATTTTCATGCAGGAAGGCATCATCACACCCCAGACACCGTTTCCCTGTTACCACGGGTATGTGTCAGGACGTCTGAAGGTGGGTTGTCATGCCCACGGTTCACCGCTGCCATTAAAGCCAGCTATCGCCACCTCATGCAATGCCTATTTCTGTTACGGCTTCAAATCGATGATCGACCGGCGAGGTAAATACGGGTCTCCCGCCCAGGCGTTTGAGGTCTGGAAAAACCACCTTGTATCAATGGGCTTCGGCTATAGGCTTGGCATAGACCTTCCGGGTGAAAGCCGTGGGTTTCTGCCTAATGCCAAATACTACAGCAGGGCTTATGGCGAAAACCGCTGGAGTGCAAACACTATCATCTCGGTAGCCATCGGACAAGGGGAAGTGCTTGCCACCCCCCTTCAGCTTGCAAACGAATGCGCCACAATAGCCAATCGCGGTTGGTTTATCACTCCGCATGTCGTAAAGGAAATCGAAGACACCGTCATGCCGTCGCAGTATACCGACCGCCGCTACCCCACAGTCGAATCAAGGTATTATGAGGAAATAGCCGAAGGTATGCGCATGGCCGTACTCGGAGGCACGTGCCGCACAGCCAATCTGCCCGGTATCGAAGTTTGTGGCAAGACAGGAACAGCACAAAACCCGCATGGACGCGACCATTCAGCCTTTATAGGGTTCGCTCCGTACCATAATCCCCGCATAGCCGTCTGCGCATATATCGAGAATGCGGGATTCGGAGCCACATACGGTGTGCCGATCGGATCGCTGGTTATGGAAAAATATCTTAATGATTCCATCTCTCCGGCACGAAAAGACCTTGAACGACGCATGATGACGTCGAGCGTGGCCGGTCACAGCGGCAAAATACAAATAAAGACAACAAAAGATCAATAAACCTATGGCACGTTCCGAGTCACGACTACACAATTCGTCCCCAATGACCAACACGCGTGGCGTGCTTTCGCTTTTCCGCGACATCGACTGGATAACAGCTGTGATATACCTGCTGATGGTAATTGCAGGAGTATTCAGTATCTATGCTGCAAGCTATGATTTTGACCATGCAAGCATATTCGACGGAGGGGAATTCTCCGGCAAACAGTTAAGATGGGTGGGAGTGTCGCTTCTCGCCGCGCTTACAGTTCTGCTTATCGACGTACGTTTTTATGAAACGTATGCCTATCCGATATATATAATAATGCTTGTGGTGCTTTTGGTGACAGTGTTTGTCGCACCAGACATAAAAGGGTCACGGTCATGGCTCGTGTTCGGGCCTATGAGCCTTCAACCGGCTGAGTTTGCAAAATGCGCGACAGCCCTCGCGCTGGCAAAGCTGTTCAGCGGCTATAATTTCAGACTTAACGCTTCGAGAATGAATTATGTAAAGGCATTGGCTATAATATTCATTCCGGTAATACTGATTCTCGCCCAAAAAGAGACAGGATCGGCTTTGGCATACATGGCATTGTTCTTTGTCCTTTATCGCGAAGGTATGAGCGGACTTGTCCTGCTGGCTGCCGCATGTGCCACTTGCTTTTTTGTCGTTGCCGTGAAATACGACGACGGGGTATGGATGGGTATACCGGCCGGACAAGGGATTGTGCTCGCATTGATTCTGGCTCTTGTCATCGGCCTTCTCGTAGGCTATTGCAAAGCTTTTGTCGAAGCAAGAAATATTCTGGGGGGGATTGTGATCGCGTATGTCGTGGCAGCGATACTATATTTCTGCGGAATAAACGTTAACGGTTATATATTCTTCTACACGTGCATAGGATTGTCGCTGGCTTACCTTGGATTTGTAGCCCTGAAATTGAAATCCAGACCAATACTCATCACCGTTTCTGCCGCATTGGCAAGCATAGCTTTCCTGTTTTCGGTCGACCAGGCGTTCGGAATGCTTATGCCCCACCAGCAAAAACGAATCAGGGTAACACTCGGCATAGAGAACGACCTTCGTGATGCCGGCTATAATGTCAACCAGTCGAAAATAGCCATCGGCTCAGGCGGTGTGACAGGAAAAGGATTCCTTAACGGCACGCAGACCAAGCTCAAATATGTGCCTGAACAACATACAGATTTTATTTTCTGCACCATAGGCGAAGAACACGGCTTTGTAGGCTCTCTGGTGGTAATGGCCCTGTTCTTAACTCTGATATTGCGGGTAATATCTATAGCCGAACGCCAGCCTACATCTTTCGGAAGAGTGTATGCCTACTGTGTGGCTTCTTATTTCATTTTCCACCTGCTTGTCAATATAGGCATGGTGATAGGACTGTGCCCGGTTATCGGGATACCGCTTCCATTCTTCAGTTATGGAGGTTCGTCGCTTCTCGGATTCACTATCCTTCTTTTCATTCTTCTGCGCATCGATGCCGCAAGGCGCGAGCATCATTCCTACTGATTTATTTGCACACTTCGCATGGTTTGAGTAACTTTGTATGTTTAGAACATGGAACAGATATTAGGCATAGCATTCCACGGGTTGCTCATCGGCATACTTATCTCGGCTCCTATGGGACCGATAGGAGTTCTCGTAATTCAGAGGACTCTCAACAAAGGCCGTATGCCGGCTCTATATACAGGATGCGGTGCCGCGCTGTCCGACCTTACATACTGTCTGCTGACCGGACTCGGGCTGTCGTTTGTGCACGATTTCATAGTGCGTAATCAAGCCATCCTGCAGATTATCGGAAGCCTGTTTATCGTAGCTTATGCTCTCTTCCTGTTCCGAAAAAATCCCACAAGGCAGCTCAAAACACCAAAGTTACAGCCGACAACATACTGGAAAGACTTTGTAACAGGTTTCCTTTTCACATTCTCCAATCCGCTGATTCTGTTCTTTATCATCGGCCTGTTTGCTCGATTTCAATTCCTTGATTCTGATTACCATGCCATTGAGTATATTGTTGGCTATCTCTGTATTGCCTGCGGAGCTCTCGGCTGGTGGTTTTTCGTCACATATTTTGTCAACAAAGTCCGTGCCCATTTCAACCTCCGCTCTATGTGGGTGATTAACCGCATAATAGGGTCTATCATACTCGTAATGGCGGTAATTGGTCTGTGGTTCGGCATCAAAGCGTATTACTTCAATGGATAAAAAATGCCCCAAAAGTCTGAGCATTCCATTTATTCCGGAGCTCGACTCTCTTTCGTCTGACGATGTTATCAAAACTCTTGACGACAGCGGCGCACGCCGCACTATCGACACCGTTAACTGGCCCGACCAGTTCCCGTATCGTCCGCTGACAGCTTTTTCGATCGCGCACTCAGGCAAAGCGATATACATTGATTTTTTTGTGCGCTGCAACTATCTCAGGGCAGTCAACTATCTCAACAACTCTCCCGTGCATCAGGACTCGTGTGTTGAATTCTTTGTTCAGCCAAAAACTGATGACCCCCATTATTACAACTTTGAATTCAACTGCATAGGAACCATTGACGCAGCCCGTCGTCTCGACCGCCACAACACGACACCACTAACCGACGAACAGCTCAATCGGGTGAAACGTATCGCTTCATGCGGCAATAAACCGTTTGAGGAGGTTGAAGGTATGTTTACGTGGAATCTGCTTGTCGTTATTCCGCTCGACCTCATCGGCATCAAATATGAGGGAACACCTGTCAAACTCCGTGGAAACTTTTATAAGTGTGCTGACAAGACATCCGTACCTCACTTCCTGTCTTGGTCGCCGGTCGACACTCCGGAACCCGACTTCCACCGTCCTGAATTCTTTGCCGACCTAACCCTCGAATAACCCATTTTTTTTAACAGCGGGAGGCAATTTCATATGTTCACCTATATGAAATTGCCTCCCGCTGTCTCGTATTTATCCAAAAAAACTTTCGTTACGTTAAATATTGTAGTAATCGTTTCAAATACCTTGTTGAAACATAGGTGAAACATTCGCTGTTAAAATCACAATAAAATTAATATTATAGATTTTTTTGGGGGTAGCGAATTATATTTTTATAGCGAAAAATCGCTATAAAAAAGCTTTATATTGCTTATTTATAGCGATTTATCATTGTCGGGGTGACAGGATTCGAACCTGCGACCACCTGGTCCCAAACCAGGCGCGCTACCGGACTGCGCTACGCCCCGAGTGTCATTTGATTTGACGCTGCAAAATTACGCATTTTTGATTAACCAAGCAAATTTTTTTTGTTAACTTTGTATCCTGATAATAAAAATGAGTCTATGACATTACAACATATATCTATATGCCTCGCCACAGCCGCACTCACTTTACTGTGTTCGTGCGGTGGCAAGCAGTCGGGGAAAGCCTCTGAACAGGTTGAGACAATCACGGTTGTCGAGCACGACAGCCTTCGCGATGCAGTCAGCCGCCATGACCGCAAAACGGTTAAGTCGATGGCCGACGAACTGGCTTTGAATGCCGATGACCTTTCACCTCAGCAGGCAGTATCTGTACTGATGGGCTTTTATGACCTTCATCTTCAGTATTCCCGCGAACGCAAGATGAAAAGCGACATGGAGACTATGCGCAAATTTGTCGATGTATACGATATTGTAATCTCTAATCATGGCGATGACTTCCGGTCGGCCCTCGAAGCTACCCGCGAGATTTATCCAGATGCCGACTTTATCACCGTGTATAAAGACTTTACCGAAAAACTTTCGCAATACGACGGCTCATGGCTGAGTGACACCGCTCCCGTAGCCGACACTACAGCTACAGATTCGGCGTCCGAATCCGAGATGCTTCCACCCGAACTCCGACCGGCTGAATAACCGGCCTATAACGGTCTACTTAACGGCAAGAAAGATTTTTTCCTTAGTAAAAAGTTGTTTATTTGGTAGATAATTAATAACTTTGCGCTTCGAAAACTCAACGAGTAAAAACAAAAAATAACATACGGCAATGAAAAGAACATTTCAACCTTCTAACAGAAAGAGAGTTAACAAACACGGATTCCGTGAAAGAATGTCAACACCCGAAGGACGCAAGGTGCTCGCACGCCGTCGTGCCAAAGGCCGTGCGCGTCTGACTGTCAGCGATTCGATCAGCGGCAAGTAATCTGACACGCCGGAGATCACTGTCTATCCCTCCTCACGACACATTGATCACAAACGTATAAGAAAGCTGCCCTGCTATCGCTTTGGGGCGGCTTTTTTTATTTCATGCCATCCTTAATATTTTTACTATACCATACTGACGATGAGTTCACTAATAAAACGGTGCATCACGGGGGTTCTCTACATTGCCGTGATTGTGGGATCCCTGCTTTTCACTGATTGGGCATTCCCCGTAGTCTGCACTCTTTTCGGCCTTTTAGGCCTCATCGAGTATTACCGTCTCTCACGCGGCATAGGAACCCCTTCCGAATCAGCCGGGGAACTCGACATATTATTCGGAATTCTCATTCTCGGGGTGGCCATATTCGGAAAAGCTGTCCTCATACCGCTGGTCAATGTCTGCGCCCTTATTCTCTTATGCATACTGATTCGACTGACAGTCCAGCTCTATCGTCACTCGGAAAATCCGATTATCGACGCAGCTAAGTCTACTTTGTCACTATGCTGGATAGTGCTTCCGCTTGTGGCGCTGGAGACCCTTTTCGATTATGATCGCTACATCACTCTGTTGCTGTTCATAATGATCTGGATTAACGACACCGGTGCGTTCTGCGCTGGCTCTCTGTTGGGTCGTCACAAACTTTTTGAGCGAATCTCGCCCAAGAAAACTTGGGAAGGATGGTTTGGAGGCTTCCTGCTTACCGCTCTTTTCGGATGGTTTGCTCCTGCAATACCGTTTTTGCACATCAGTCTCACGCCTTGGCAGTCGATGGTGATGGGCATTATCGTGAGCGTCAGCGCCACATATGGCGATCTAGCCGAATCGCTGTTCAAACGCACTCTCCACGCAAAAGACAGCGGCAATATACTGCCGGGTCACGGGGGCATACTCGACCGCATCGACTCGCTTTTGTTCGCGGCTCCGGCTGTACTTCTTTTCATGCTTTATTTCATATAACATTCTCATATCCTGAAACCGATGAGCGACCAACGTTATGATTTACGAGGCGTATCAGCCTCCAAGGAAGATGTCCACCGGGCTATCAGCCGGGTCGACAAGGGAATTTTCCCGAAAGCTTTCTGCAAAATTATTCCAGACTATCTCGGTGGTGATCCCGACTACTGCAACATAATGCACGCTGACGGAGCCGGGACCAAGTCATCACTGGCATATGCCTATTGGCGTGAGACCGGCGATATGAGCGTGTGGAAAGGCATTGCCCAGGATGCGCTCATCATGAACATTGACGACCTGATCTGCGTGGGAGCCACTGACAACATCCTCGTCAGCTCTACGATCGGCCGTAATAAAATGCTCATACCGGGCGAGGTGATAGCCGCCATTATCAACGGCACCGAAGAATTGCTTGCCGAACTCCGTGAACAAGGCATCTCGATTTACAGTACTGGCGGCGAGACCGCTGATGTGGGTGACCTTGTGCGCACAATCATTGTCGACTCGACTGTTACATGCCGCATGCGTCGCGACCATGTGATAAACAACGCCAATATAGCTGACGGCGATGTGATTGTAGGTCTGGCTTCCTATGGAAAATCCGACTATGAGACCTCTTATAACGGAGGTATGGGCAGTAACGGTCTCACTTCGGCACGCCACGACGTTTTTGCCAAATATATTGCCGAAAAATATCCCGAGACCTACGATGCAGCCGTTCCCGAAGAACTGGTATACAGCGGTTCGCGCCATCTGACCGATCCCGTCGAGGGAACTCCGCTTGATGCCGGACGCCTCGTTCTGTCACCTACACGCACCTATGCCCCCGTAGTCAAAAAAATTCTTGCCGTAATGCGTCCCCGGATTCACGGAATGGTGCACTGCTCGGGAGGCGCACAGACCAAGGTGATGCATTTTGTCGAAAACAAGCACGTAATCAAAGACAACCTTTTCCCTATTCCCCCTCTCTTCGAAATGATACAACGCGAATCGGGTACGGATTGGAGCGAGATGTACAAGGTTTTCAACATGGGACACCGGCTCGAAATATATGTGTCTCCTTCAGAAGCCGCGACAGTCATCGAGATTTCAAAGCAGTTCGGCATCGAGGCACAAGTTATCGGCCGTGTAGAGGCTGCTCCTGCCAACAAACTGACCATCATATCCGATAAAGGCACCTTCATTTACTGATGATTCTGTCGCGGACACTCACGGCACTACTCGTCACGGCTGCAGTATGCTCATGCGTACGCCCGCACACTGCAGCTGAAAATGACGAGGAGGAGGTTCATGTCCTTCCGGACACACTTACCGTGGCCACACTCTACAGCCCGATGTCGTTTTTCTATTTCCGCGACCAGCCTATGGGATACGACTACGAACTTCTGACACGTGTTGCCACCGACCACGGCCTTCCTATTGACTGGGAAATAGCGCCGTCGCTGGCAACGGCAATTGAGTGGCTGGATTCGGGCCGTGTCGACATGATTGCGTATGAGGTGCCGATAACCGCCGAATATCGCGAACACGTGGTGCCGTGTGGCATAGAGAGCGTCACACGTCAGGTACTCGTTCAGCCTCTCAACAGCAATCAACCGAAAATTACCGATGTTACAGAATTGGTCGGCAGAGACGTATATGTAGAAAAAAATTCCAAGTATCAGGCTCGGCTCGAAAATCTCGATAAAGAATTAGGGGGTGGGATTAACATACATGTGATCAACCGCGACACGCTCATCACCGAAGACCTTGTGGAAATGGTGTCGGACGGAAAGATACCTCTTACAATCGTCGACAACGACATAGCGCGTATCAATCGTACATATTTCCCGGGACTCGACGTAAATGTTGAAGTAAGTCTCGACCAAAGAGCGGCCTGGGGTGTATCGCCAAAACACGCATGGCTTGCCGACTCCATCAATGCATGGACCGGCGGCGAGGCTCCCAGAAAAGTTCGCTCGCAGTTGCTTCGGAGATATTTCGAACTGTCGAAGGGCACACTTTCTCCATACACAGTCAATTTTAAAGGAGGGCGCATCTCTGACTTCGACGACATATTCAGACGTTATGCCCCGAAAGCCGGCCTCGACTGGCGCATGCTTGCCGCTCAAGCCTTTATCGAAAGCCGGTTCGATCCCACTGTCGTATCATGGGCCGGAGCCAGAGGAATCATGCAGATAATGCCTGCCACTGCGAGAGCCTTCGGCGTTTCGGCAGATAATCTCGTCGACAACGAAACATCGGTGGAAGTGGCTTCCAAGATTATTTCCAGACTCGACAAATCACTGGAATCTAAAGTACCCGACAAAGAACAACGAATAGACTTCATACTGGCAGCCTACAATGCCGGACTTGCGCACATCCTCGATGCAATAGAATTGGCTAAAGTAGTAGGACTCGATCCCACACGGTGGTCAGGCAATGTTGAGAATGCCCTGCTCCTCAAAGGAAACCCCGATTACTACAATAACCCTGTCGTTAAATACGGCTATTTCCGAGGCCGTCAGACAACTGAATACGTACGGTCAGTACGCGACTTCTATTCTCGGGCCATTAAGGCTGTCAAACATTAATCAGATACCCCATTAACTGAAGCAGGTGTGCATCCATCAGACGCACACCTGCTTTATAATTTGTTACTCGATTTTGAGTTACTTAACGAGAACCTTGCTAACCTGCTTGCCCTGACGGCGAACATAAATACCGTTTGAGAGCTGATCGCCTTCTACGCGCACACCCTGCAGATTGTAATATTCAACAGGAGCATTTGCGTTCTCAATCTCTATCATATCGATTGCGGTTGATTTCTCGACATAGAGTTCGGGAAGAATACGGTCATCAGCGCTCTCGGGATAAGCGCCAAAAGATTTGTACCCTGTTGAGAACATGATTGTCTTTTCTTTCAGCGCATTGACAATCATACATTTTCCAGTCTCGTCAAACGTTATTGTCCAGACGCTTCCTTCGACATTGGCATCATTGCCAAAATTAAAGCTGTTATAATCGCCTTTCATATAAAGATAGCGACCGTCAGACTGCTGGATTGTGTAACCTCCTTCAACAGCGCTGATAGTGAACGCATTATCGGCCTCGACATTTATTTCGCCGCCTTCAGCCACAGCTTCGGCAATATTAAGATAACCATAATTGCCAGCCCCTGCTACTGCATAGCCGCCGCCTGCCACGAGCAGAAATTTGCCGGTCTTAACCTCGGTTGCAGGAACAAAAGCAACTTTCTTTGCAGGCTCGATAACGGTTGCACTGGTGCTGATAATAATCTCTGATACCTGAACATTCGGATTGGTGTTTCCATCCTTTCCGGTAGGCAGACTGATGGTGATTTCGTTGATGATCTGTTCGGTTTCCGGACGCATCCATACAATTTTACCCTTTTCAATGGCAAAAGTCCCACCTGCTGAGCAAGAGGGAAGGTTGTTGTCGCTTACACCCTTGCAGCTCGGAGTAACGAGCGTAACAGTGGCCATGTTCATGTCTGCCGGTGCCGAGATTGTCACGGTATTAGCGGTGTAAAGACGGAGAGTAGCCGTAGCGTTCAAATGATAGAGAGCCGGTTTGTTTTGAACAGAGCCTTCGATTTTTACAGTATCACAGCTGAACGTGTAATCCTGAATTTTGAACGAGGTAACGGGCTGGTAGTGCTCCTTAGTGGTTCCTTTTTCAGGGACAAGAGTGCCCTGAATGTCAGTAGCATCCTTCACAAGAAGGGATACTTCTTCGGCCTGAGCGAAGAGTGCCGCAGAGGCAACGAATAATGAAAGTAAAATTTTTTTCATATAATACACTTGTTAAAGGTTATATATTTCAAGTTCAAAGTTAGCGAATAATTGCTAATCGGCAACGCTATGAATCAAAAAAATTTTTTCACTCGGTTTCCTCCTCTTCATCCTTGGCCGGAGGCATAACAGGCTCGATTTTCATAGCCGGAGGCTGACGTCTTGATTTCTGTGAAACCTTAACCGAGTGCAACAAATCCATCATCTCCGGGGTCACATTGAACACGTCTTCAGGCGATATCGGTCGAAGAGAAGAAAAATCACGAAATCGCTGCAGGACATAATTACTTCGTTTGGCAAGATATAACGGGGTAACATCATAGGTTGTCTCGGGCCAGAAATTAATCTTCTTAGGACTTTGACCATCGAAATATGCGTCCATGAAGCTTGACTCAAGATAAATGTATTTGTTATATGTCGAGTCGTTCTCCATGGGGAACAATACCATCTGCACATTGCCCTGAACATAGAGACGGTCGACTGTCGAGTCATTGAACCAGGTAGTCATATCAGTACCCGACAACTGGTTGTAACAGTCCTCCCCTATATGCTCGCTCATCATGCCGCTTTCCGGCAAGCGCGCCCAATCCGGGGTGGAATCATTGACATGCACATAAATAACATCTCCGAAAATCTGTCGTTCGCCACTCCATACAACAGGATGTCGGAACATGCGCATTAGCGAATCAGACTCAGTCATGCTTATTGAGTCGCATATACCGGCAAGGTCAACACGATAAAATCGTACTCCGTGAAAAACATTGGTCACACGCATAGAGTCAGGCATTTCTATATATGCATTGATGGTGTCGCCGTGTAGGTATAGCGTGTCACCGCGCGAATATTCCTTCGACAAGGCATGCCCTGTGACAAACGCGCTGTCGCGAAAGTCGTTATAGTAACCATAGTTACCCGACAGCGACGCCTGACGCGCGGAATCGACCAGCACCATATTGCCAAAAGCCTCACCGATGCCGGTTTCGCGATCATAGAACAGCGTGTCGCCTGTAAGGGTATTTCCACGGGCAGTTCTCACCGTGGAACGTTTGAACAGGTTGGCCTCGCCGCTGACGGTGTTATAATCGCCTGATGACGAATAGATCACGCCATCGGCCGAAGTAATGACCGATGGAGCCATAATTCGTGCTATATGGGTATCGGTATTATATGTCAGTGAATCGGTAGTCATATGCATGGTGTCGCTACGCCCCAGCGATGTCAGTTCGACATTCTTATAGAAATAAGCATCCTTAGTCGAGGGATAATATTCTCCCTCGATTGATTCGAGCCGGTTTTCCTTATCTGTAAGCTCACCCCAGTTGTCGTAGTAGCCGACATCGGAGGCAAGATCATAATAGAAGACATATGTCTTCAGAGTAACATCGCGGTTAATAAGCCGCACATACTTTCCGGCATCGGCATAGAGTGTGGCAAGTTCATCGTTACCATTATAATATAGCTCATCGCCATATACAAACAGCGTGTCGCCCTGTTCCATCCTTACATTTCCAAAGGCATTGAACGAATTGGTCTGTTCATAGAAATGGGCGCTATCGCAATTCATCACCATTCCTCCCTTACGCATTCGAACGTTGCCGACGAGCACCTGATACTCGCCATCATCGTCAGCAGTCGTAAGATTCTTTACAAGCCGGTCGGCATGATCAAGATAGACCTTGTCCTTCTGAGTCACACCACCGGTAACGGCAGACGGATTCTGTCCTGAAACAAAAAGCACAGGGACAACGAGCGCGGCGACGGCTCCCGACGCCACTATTACCCTCTGGCGGTTACAGCCATACATAAACCGGTATTTTACTTATCGTCAGCCTGACCTTTTTTCTCCTTTATCCAGCCTTTGTGAGTAAAGTCGCACCCGCGCCATCCGTCCTCGATGCGCACATATGTCTCTGCGATTTTTTTCTCAAGCCAGTTGCGTATGATTTGCTCGCGCTGCGCGTTCTCATACATACCCTTGATCAGCTGGTAATCGTCCGAAAGGTTTGCTCTGTGACCTTCAACACGTTTACTTAGTTTTACCAGTGCCACAATCTCTCGGTTGAGCTTTGGATCTCGCATGATAAATGCTTCAGATATATCGCCGGGTTGCATTTTATCGACCACTTTGGCTACCTCCTGAGGCAGTTCCGACATCTGGAAAAATGTGGTGCCTGACTCATTGTTAATCATTCGTCCGTTGTTGGCGCGTGTGTCTTTATCCTGCGAAACCCATGGCACCACTTCCTCGAATGTGAATTTTTTGTCAAGAATCTCGGTCCGAAGCGAGTCGAGTCGAGTCACAGCCTCTGTCAATTCCGAATCGCTCACCTTGGGCTGGAGAAGGATATGACGTGTGTTTATTCGGTCGCCTCGCTTCTCTATCAGCTGGATTATGTGATATCCATACTGGCTTTCAACAATTTTTGACACCTTCTTCGTGTCGTTTAGGTTGAAGGCCACTGCAGCATATTCAGGATCGAGATGCGCACGTCCCATAAACCCGATCTCGCCGCCGCGAACCGCACTTCCCTTGTCTTCGGAGTAAAGTATTGCCAATGTAGAGAAATCGCTCTCCCCTTTATTGATACGGTCGGCAAATTCACGCAGACGCGCCTTAACCTCTTCTATTTCCTCACGCGGTATGACAGGATTGATTGTGATGATCTGAGTTTCAACCTGAAGCGGAACAAAAGGGATACTGTCGACTGGAAGCGAATTGAAATATTTACGGACATCCGCCGGGGTCGCTTTGACATTTTTCGTTAAATCACGCTGCACCATGCGCACGCGCTCGCCGTTGCGCATAGTCTCCAAAAGCTGCTCACGTATTTCAGGGGTCGTTTTATGCAGGTATTCCTCCATTTTCTCCTTAGTGCCGAAGTTAGTAATGAACATATTTATACGGCTTTCAACTTCAGCCATAAGGAGGCTTTCCTGCACCTCTACCGTATCAATGTCGGCCTGATGAAGAAACAGCTTTTCAATGGCCATATTCTCGGGTATCACGCAATAAGGGTCACCTTTGATTTGTGTGCCTTCGTATTGCATGTTCTGGAAGGCCTCCTCTATTTCTGATTTCCATATCGGCTGGTCGCCGATTACCCATGCCACTTCCTCGGCTACATTGTTCTGAGCCGTGACCAAGCCTGGAGCGATGATTAAAGCACCCATTGAGAGAGAAAGGAGTATAGCTTTTGGTTTCACTGTCATTTCAGTTGGTTGAACGATAATATGTCTTTAAAAAATTGACCGCCCAAATTTACGAAAATTTGGGCAGTCAATCGATATGGTTATTCTAAAAAGATGTTTATCGGCTGTATTTAACGGTCAAATCAGCCTTATTTTATCTTCTTAAGGACTTTCTTGTTTATCTTTACAGGATATTTGGCGTGAAGTTCATCGACCCACCGGCGTTCAAGCTCCTGCTGATAGTCAGTAGATACAGCTCCTTTTACATCCGATGCCTCTTCAGGTTCATCAATTATACGACCCTGGAACGCGAACCAAGCGTTGAGTCTGCGACCTTTCTGTTCCGGTGGCACCGGACCGCCGAACGCTGCATAATCAACTATCGGGTTGTCGCCCTTGGCTGTCACCACATGCTCGGCCTTGGCATCGCGTCCGAAACGTGTCTTCAGGGCGGCGTTGAGCGAATCAGTTGACTCAAATGTGCGATTCGACAGGAAATCCTTGGCAAGGGAAAGAACCGAATCGTTTACAGCAAGCACTATATATCCCTTGTAATGAGGTTTTTGCCATGTATAATTCCCACGGTTGGCCTCAAAAAAACTCTGCATTCCATCCGTATCCTTCGATGCACAATCCCATACCTTACGGTTGCTTATCTCATAGAGGAGCATGCCGTCGTGATATTCGCCGAGCAGGTTGCGGTAATCGGTGTTTGTAGCAGCGAGATTGTCGCGTGCCTGGTCAAGGACAGCCTCGTCGGCGAGCTGCTTAAGAACCATGTCGTAAGCTGTCGATGCATCGGAAGCCTTGACAGAACGTTCTCCGATAGCATCGACAATTTCACCTACAGTGACATCTTCGTCTCCGATAGTAGCTGCCACCTTGTTCTCGATAGCATTCAGGCGTACGTTGGCAACAGAGTCGAGACCGGCTACTGAAAGTATGTCCTTGACCTCAGCCTCAACAGCCTTATCATACTTTACGGGGTAAAGGTGTTCAAAACGGGAAACGCGGCGGTCTGCCAGCCATTTTCCACGTATGTCACGGTCCATGGCCTTACGCAAATCGGGACGCACCTTGTCGAAATCAGGAACGCCACGATGACCGAGACGTTCCACTATGTGCCATCCGAATGCGCTCTGGAAAGGTTCGGAAATCTGTCCGTCCTCCAGTTCGAACGCCACTTTCTCGAATTCGGGAACCATGCGCCCGAGCGAGAACCAGGGCAGATCGCCGCCGTTACGTGCCGAACCCTGGTCGTCACTATGCATACGGGCGGCTTCGGCAAAATCTGCCCCGCCTTTAATCGCTGCATATACCGAGTCGATCTGCTGCTTTTTCTCTGCGGCCTGTTCAGGAGACAGACCTCTGGTCAGTTTGAGAATGTGGCGTACATGCACCTCACCGGGATTGGGCTTGCGCTCGCCGGCTTTAATAAAATGATGTCCGAAACGTGTCTGAAATACCGGAGACACTTCTCCCGGGGCTGTTTTATAAGCCATATCCTCAAATTCGTAAGGATATTGACCTCCGATTATATTTCCGAGATGGCCGCGATTGATTGAAGCTGATTGGTCGATGGAATATTTTACGGCAAGATCACCGAGATCAGCACCGTTGGCCACCAGCGAGCGCAGGCTGTCGAGCAGCGCAATCTGAGTGTCGCTGTTACCTTTGGCATCAGCAAGAGCCACCATGATATGACTCACGTCAACAGACTGCACAGAATGGTCATACGCCACACGCAACAAGCTGTCCTCGTACTGAGTATCTACCAGATAGGGTTCCGCAAGATCGTCACGATAACCTTCAAACTCGTTTATGAATGAAGCAAGAGTATCGATTCCGGCAGCCTCTGCATCAGCCACTTTAAGTTTGTAAGTGACAAACATGTCGACATATTCGTCGAGGGTCTGCGGCTGGAGCTGCTGTGAATTGTTTTTTTTGTAAAGATATTCAAATTCGCTTAACGGCACCTGCTTTCCGGCAACCGTCATTAACACGGGGTCCTTAGTCTTTTTCTTGCCGGCGGCCGGAGCTGTCACGGCTGTGAAGGCTGTGAGGGCGGCCACCGCCCCAATGATCACTGATTTTCTCATTATATTATATAATTACGCAGACATATAACGCAAAAACATAATGGTTTATTACACGTCTGCAATTATATGTCTGCTGTATGGTATGTGCTTCGGAGCGTTAACGCTGCGACTGGCTGTAGTTGGGAGCCTCGCTGGTTATGGCTACATCGTGCGGATGGCTTTCAACAACGCCAGCGTTGGTGATACGGGTGAATTTTGCACTATGGAGTGCATCGATATTCTTCGCGCCACAGTAACCCATACCGGCACGAAGGCCGCCCAACATCTGATATGTCACTTCATATAGAGAACCCTTGAAAGGCACGCGAGCGGCGATACCTTCGGGAACGAGCTTCTTGACATCCGATTCGCCGGCTTGGAAGTAACGGTCCTTAGAACCTTTTTCCATGGCCTCAAGCGATCCCATGCCACGGTATGCCTTGTACTTTCGGCCGTTGAAAATTATGGTGTCGCCGGGCGACTCCTCCACACCGGCGAGCATTCCGCCGAGCATGACGCTGTAAGCGCCGGCAGCAAGCGCCTTGACAATGTCGCCCGAATAGCGTATACCTCCGTCGGCAATAAGCGGCACGTCTGTACCTTCGAGAGCTTTTGCCACGTCGTATACCGCCGAGAGCTGAGGCACACCCACTCCGGCAACCACACGGGTCGTACAGATGGAGCCGGGGCCTATGCCCACTTTCACGCCGTCAGCTCCATTCTCAACGAGGTATTTTGCGGCATCGCCGGTGGCAATATTGCCCACAACGACATCAATCTGAGGATACTTCTCCTTTACTGCACGAAGCACGCCGACAACTCCACGTGAATGTCCGTGGGCTGTGTCGATGACAATAGCGTCAACGCCGGCTTCAACAAGCGCGTCGACACGCTCCATACTGTCGGCTGTCACACCTACGCCCGCAGCTACACGCAGACGTCCGAGGCTGTCTTTGCATGCGTTAGGTTTATCCTTGGCCTTGGTTATGTCCTTATACGTGACAAGACCGATCAGTCGTCCGTCGGCATCGACGACGGGGAGTTTCTCGATCTTGTGCTGCTGGAGTATTCTTGCCGCCTCCTCAAGGTTTGTAGACTGGCGTGTGGTTATCAGATTTTCACAAGTCATCACCTCGTCGACAGGACGGTTGAGATCAGCCTCAAAACGAAGGTCACGGTTGGTTACGATACCGACGAGTTTCTTGTCATCATCAACCACGGGGATGCCGCCAATATGAAACTCCTCCATCATAGCGAGCGCGTCACGGACAGTCGAACCGAGTCGAATAGTCACCGGGTCATATATCATGCCGTTCTCGGCGCGCTTTACTGCATGTACTTGCCGGGCCTGTTCGGCAATTGGCATATTTTTGTGAATCACTCCGATACCACCTTCGCGAGCAATGGCTATGGCCAGACTCGCCTCAGTGACAGTGTCCATGGCTGCGGAAACAAGCGGCACATTCAGCGCGATGCGGCGTGAGAAACGGGTGCGGAGATCAACTTCGCGGGGAAGCACTTCTGAATAAGCGGGAATGAGCAGGACGTCGTCAAATGTCAGACCATCCATCTTAACTCTATCGGCAATAAAAGACATATACTTTTTGCATTGAAATTTATTGCGTGCAAAGATACTCACTTTTTTTGATTGTACACGAAAAAAAGCAAACATTTTTGCAACAAGCATCGTTATATTATAAAATTAATTTAACACAATATTATTATGGCAAATCAAAATTCTCCGGCTAACGGATATGGCATCACAGGTTTCATACTGTCGATAATTGCCGTAGTGCTCTCCTTTATCAAAGTAAACACAACGTTTGTCGATGCTTATTCCTGGATAGTATGGGCTGTATGGTGCGTCGCCGTCTTCCTATGCGCCGTTGGCTTGTTCAAACGCCCGAAAACTTTGGCTGTTGCCGGTCTGATAATCTGCGTGGCAGCCATATGCATCATGTATTTTGTCGCTGAAACAGTCGCTCCTGTCTGATCGTGCCTTACGAAATTCCAGCGGCCGGCCCCTTAGCGCATTGGGGGTCGGCCGGCTTTTTTTTGCATTATCGTCGTTTTTTAGTAACTTCGCGGGCATGAACACTCAACCGAAATTCAACGACATGCAGCTTGTGAAACGCCGTTTCTTCGCCATGCGGAACGGCGTAGTGGCCGACACCCTCCGCAAAGCGGGTTCGCCTTATCATATTATATTTGGAGTAAATTTGCCTCAGATACGCGAGATTGCCGATGGCTTCACGCCTGACTACAACCTCGCATGCAGACTGTGGGACGATACCCGTACACGCGAGAGCCAGATGCTCGCCCCCTGGTTGATACCGGGGCGCCGCCTTGATGAATCCTCCGCAACGGAATGGCTTCGTGGAATCGTGTCGCATGAAGCAGCCGACATATTGTGCATGGCTGTAATGCGCGGTGCCGATTATGCCGAAACGGTGGCACGCAAGATGATTAATTCAGATAACGACCTTTACCGATATGCCGCGCTTCGGCTTATGCTCAACAATCTTTCGGCAAACACTTTTGCCAGCGCCCGTGAACTGGCCGCTACTGTTGACGCCACATCGCCATCATCGCTTCAAAATATCGCGCACCAGATTGTAGACGAAATCGACTGGCTCACCGACAATGAATAAACAGCTCCACAAAATCACGGACGACCATTTCTGGAAGGTTTCAAACAGTTTTTAGTCTTTTTTTATCTCCATCCTTTTTACTTTTCGATTTTTTTTGTAATTTTGCCGTACCGCCAAGCGTTATGGTCTTTCAGCCGCAAACGGACCTGTCAGAGGTAGCCGCACCGGATGGGAGACATCTCACGCCCTATCTGCTGTGTATTAAATTAGTGTGTATTAAATCGATTCGACAAGACGTAAATTCTCTTCTCGATTATTGTAAATGGAAAACTCTGATACCAACAACCTACTTACCGTAGGAGGCATCTATCGTCCGAAAAGCGACAACGGCAATCCACTGGGATGCAAATACCGTATTCTCGTAATGGACGAGAGGGAGGTGCTTTACGAGCATTATTTTCCGCATCTTGGATGGGCTGTATCCGACCATCTGAAATCGACCTGCAACTTCAACAGAATGGATGCAAAAGAATTTTCAGACCGCTATGGCAGCAACGGTGTGATGCATCTTACCGACCGCGAGCACAGCGTCATACGCCCGGACCTGCCGCTAAGTGTAGAAGTAAGCGAAGATGTCGATGAACCCGATGCTATAGCCATCGGGACCCCCCGTGTTATTATTGAATATTTTCAACCGCGCAGCCGCCGTGCTAAGGTTGTGTCAATCACTTCCAGCGACCCCCGGGGATTCTCTCACAAAGAAGCTTTGCGAAAACTCGCTACTGCCCCAGAATTAAATGCTTCGGGGCGTCAGCCGCTTCAATGCCGTCTGCGACGCACAGGCATACGCAGGCAGTTACCGCTCTATGTGATCGACGAAATAGCCTGGGGCGACTGACCCCATAGATAAAAGTCACCGACAAGACGGGCATACTCATCATTGTATGACCCGTCTTTGTCGCGTATTACAATCGTTTCATCTCGCAAGGGCAAATGAGGATCATCCGAAACCCATTCACCCATAAAACGCTTGGGCGTCTTTCCTGCTACAGTAACAACCATAGCTCTTCGCAATAGATGCAGACCTGCGAGCCGGGCCGAAAAACAAAGTTCGTCAAGCCGTGACACAGGAGCTACAAGAGCGAGACGCCCTCCCGAAACAAGCCGTCTTGAGGCTATACGCATCAACGTGGCTATTTCAAGAGCTGACTCATGGCGTGCGTCGGCTCGGACATCATCCGGCGACCGTAATGTCTCGTTGAAAAAAGGTGGGTTGCTTACTATTAAATCAGGGTGTCCGGCCACTCGTTCACTTTGCTCGACAAAATCGCCCTCGACAATCTCTATTTTTCCCGCCCACGGCGACCTGCCGATATTGGATGCCATATCAGCACATGCAAGGCTGTTTATCTCAAATGCTTTTACATTCAATGCTCCCCGCTGCATTGCCATTAACGCTATAAGCCCCGAACCGGCACCCACGTCCCACACCCGGTCGCCGGAATCTACACGCGTCCAGGCTCCGAGAAGCACACCATCGGTGCCAACCTTCATTCCGCAACGACTGTCGTCTATAGCAAATTGTTTAAACTTAAACATATGGCTGGGTTAATTAACAAAAACTCTCCCGGCTTTTGATTATCGAGCCGGGAGAGCCTGCAATTATAAAATATCAGTGTTAACTGCTATATGTCACTTAACAACCACTTTTGCCGTCGATTCGCCGGCCTTCACAATATAGAGACCGGGGTTGACCGACACACTCTGTTCACCGGCAGCCGTGGCTACAAGACGTCCGTCAAGTGTGTAGACAGCGGCATATGTGTATTCTCCTCTCAGCTCAATCGAGCCTTCACCGGCTGTAATCTCCACTTTCGATGCGCTGTCCGAAAGATTATCACCGATAGACGTGGTCGATCCGAAATGATATATCCCGGCATTTTCGATATTTCCGGTTTTACCATTGAGCAACAGAGCAACGACATCGAATTTTTTCTTGTTCTTTACATTTTTGATGTCGATTTTCTTAGTGTACTCATAAGTCTCTCCAGCTTTGACTGTCGACGGAATCGAATTTCTATTTCCAAGCCAGTTATCGATTACGCGGGCGACATCGCTGAACAATACCGTAACAGGAGATCCGGCCCCGGTAAAGGCACCCAGTCCTTCAATTTGAGACACACTGCTTACCTGGGGGTATGGACCCACACTGTCTTCCTTCACAACAAATGCCAGACGATAGTCGACATTTTCCATGTCGAATACAAACTGTGACGAAGCCTTAACCTCGATCTTTTCCGCATCATCCTCCACCATTTCAGCGGTAAGATTGACTTCTCCTAATGACGGCTGTGACGTGAAGAACGTGAACAGCGCATCAATCATCATGTCGTTGTACTGGGTATTATACACAAATCCATTTGTGTATGGAGCACAACGGTTGGGTATATAAGAGGGGAAACCTGTAAGATACTTATTAAGGAAGGATGTGTATGACGCGCAACCCATAGGATCGTTGCTGTGGATTGCTATGGATATGAATGGGTCTTCGGCATAGCGCTCTTTTGCGCTTTCAATTGCCACATAACCGAGCGGGCAATACTGGCACCATGTAGCGGTACCTTCTTCTATTACCAACCACCGCTGCTTGCCTTCGCCGGGGTTAATGCATGGGAATTTAGCTTCGATTACAGCGCTTTCAATATTGTTGGGCTCACCGTTCACTCCGGTTACCGTCACCTTGAAATCATAGTCAAGCATTGATGAGTCCGGGACAATATCAAAGTATACATCGCCGGTGGCATTAATCCCGACTTCGCTTTCAGGTCTCGCTGTGACAGTATTCTCCGTTCCGTTCATCCAGTATTTCAACTGAAGAGATTCGACGGTGTTAGCGCCAAGATTCTTAAAAATAAGTCCCATCTCATTATTTTCACCGTTGACTACCGACAAAACATCTAAAAGACTCTCGGCCGTCACTCTGTTTTCGGGCATATTTTCACCCGTTATACCGCAGCATACATAAAAGTTCATGCCATTTTTGCCGTAGTTATCCCATGAAGTCTGGCCGTTCTTTGTAACTCCAAGCCATCCGCCGTAAGGGCTTGTTCCGTCTCCGATAATAACATAATACGAATTTGACGCCATTCCTTTGGCAAGCTTGAACTCGTAGCCAACATAATAAGAACGGTCTTTCTCTATAGTCACGGGCGTTTCAAGGTCGGCTTTAAGCTCTGTAAGTCCGGTATATTGTTTCAGACCACTTACCTCCGTAACGCTCAACGGATCGCCTTTTAGATCTTCAGTCACAAACATGGTGGCAGCATCCAACGGGCATTTTCCACGTCCGTCGGTAGGCGTGACAAAGTACACCGAATTGATCTGTGAACCTGCGAAGAGATTGCTCGTTTCTTTCGGTATCTCCAGAGCTACTTTGATGATATCTCCGTCATTCACATTCTGCAGCGAACCGTAGTTTGAAACATTATAAGAATAGGTGAACTTGATTGTTTGAGAAGCTCTCGACAGATCTTCGTGATATGCCTTGATACCCGGTAACGCCATACCGTTCTGCGTCAGAATCAGTTCACCGGCTGTACTATGAACTAAGGGCTGATAGCCGGCCAATGGTGTTACGGCTGCAGCACTGGCAGCACAGGATAGGGCTGCCCCCAAGAGTAAAGATTTGATCATTCTGTTATTTCTTTGGTTTGATTTTGCAAAGTAACACATTCTTTTGGTTTCACGCAAATAATAGCTAAAAATTCCGTGTAATCGAAATGGAAATTGTAATTTTGTAACCGGCTAAGCAGAAAATATGAAAATAGGATTTATCGGATTAGGGAAAAGGGGTATCGCGACCCTTGAACGCTATATGCAGATCGAAGGGGTGGGAATCACCGGTCTTTGCGACATCGACACTTCGGCTATCGATAATGCACGGAGTCTACTTGGCCGGCAAGGATTAAATCCCCCTGTCGTATGTACCGACTGGCGTGACTTTGTCAGACACGACTCCTTCAGCATGGTTTATATCTGCACCGACTGGGCATCCCACGCGACTATTTCAATACACGCGATGTATGCCGGTAAAGATGTGGCTGTCGAGGTGCCTGCCGCCACAACTATAGACGACTGTTTCCGTATTGCAGCTACTGCCCGAGAAACCGGCCGAATGCTGGCCATGATGGAGAATTGCTGCTTCGATCCGTTCGCGCTCAACACTCTCAGGGCTGTCGAAGCAGGCATAATCGGCGAGCCACGTCATTGCGAAGGGGCTTACATACATGACCTTCGGGAACTTTACAGTTCCGGATGGTATTGTGCCGAAGCAAGTTCAAATGCCGGCAACCCTTATCCCACCCACGGCCTCGGCCCCATGTGCCTTCTGTTGGACATAAACCGCAGCGACCGTCTCACCGAATTAGTCTCGATGTCAACTGCACGTGGAGGGATAAACACCTCTTTAATACGCACCCGCCGGGGACGCACGCTCATGCTTCAATACGACACAGTCACTCCTCGCCCCTACAACCGCCTGCAAACAGTGTGCGGCGAAAACGGTTACATAAGCAAATACCCGTTACCAACGGTACAGATTTCTCCGGCCACCGAGGCGCTCACAGGCGCTGAGGCAGAAGCTTTTCTCGACAAATACCGTCATCCCTGGGTCGATCGTTACACACCGGATGCCATTCGTCTCGGTATAGACAACATGATGAATTACATCATGGACCGAAGACTTATAGAGTGTGTCTCAACCGGGCAACAGTTCGACATATCACCGGCTGACGCCGCCCTTTGGTCATCGATAGCACCGCTCTCCCATCTATCGGCATCTCAAGGCTCTAAGCCGGTTGCCATACCCGACTTCGTTGATTTTTAAAGTAAAAAAGTTGCACATTCAACATTATTAATCTAACTTTGGCAAAACTTTTGAAAATTACTAACAACAAACAAATTCATGCATATGCTTAAAATCAATCGCCTTATTGCATCAGCCGCAGTGGCTGCAGCATCTTTGGCCGTAAGCCTCGGCGCGTCGGCACAGTTCCCATCTGTACAGCTCAAGGACATAAACGGCAAGTCGGTCGATACCGCTAAACTGTCAAACGACGGAAAGCCTTTCGTTATCAGCTTTTTTGCGACATGGTGCAAACCTTGTCTGCGCGAACTTAAAGCCATTCACGAGGTTTATCCCGACTGGGTCGACGAAACAGGCATGAAACTCATAGCCGTTTCAATCGACCAGGCACAGGATGTCAGCAAGGTTAAACCGCTCGTCGACATGGAGGGCTGGGATTATGACGTTCTGCTCGATACTAACAGCGATTTCATGCGCATGATGGGCGCACAGACAGTGCCTCACGTATTTATTGTCGACGGGAACGGGAAGGTTGTTGAATCTCATTCAGGATACACCGACGGCTCTGAGTCGCATATTATCGAAGTGATACGTCAGAACCTCGAAAAATGATCCGCGCCTGTTATCTCAAGCGTCTTCTGGTCGCCGCCCCACTGGTGGCGGCTGCCTTTACCATGTCGGCACAGAAGGTAGCCGTTCATGGAAGCATACAGGCTGATGTTCTTTTCCCCGAGGAGGACAAAGAAATCGGCACCGGCTCTTATGACAAGAAGATTCTCTTTAACACATATGGCGACGTAAACCTTGCAAGCCAATATATTGATGCCGGACTGAGACTGGAATTTATGAAGTGGCCTCTTCCGGGTTACGAACCCGACTTTGCGGGATGGGGTGTCCCCAATATCTATGTCAAAGGAAAATTCAAGGGCATAGAACTGACCGCAGGCGACTTTTACGAGCAGTTCGGCAGCGGCTTCATACTCCGCACATATGAGGAACGCAGCCTCGGAATCGACAACTCGATACGAGGCGGACGACTGAAAGTAAATAGTATAAAAGGCCTTCGCCTTACTGCTCTCGGAGGTCTGCAGCGTCGTTACTGGGACTGGCGAAAGGAGTCGAAACTGTTCGGTGCAGACGCGGAATTTCATATCGATGACTATTCGCAGTGGATGCGCGACCATAATGCTTCGTGGCTGGTCGGAGCATCCTATGTGCTCAAACACGAGGATGACGAACTGATTATGGTTCCGGGCACCAACAACCGTCTCAACCTGCCGAAATCGGTCAGCGCGTTCGACGCCCGCACTCATTTCCAAAAAGGAAATTGGGGCGTGCAGGGCGAATATGCCTGGAAAAGTCAGGACCCGAGTTTCGATAACGGATACACTTACGGTAACGGCTCGGCCGTGATGCTCACTGGCTCGTACACCAAGCGCGGACTGAGCGCCCTCGTACAGGCAAAGCGCAGTGAAAACATGGCGTTCCGCTCGCAACGCTCGATCAGCGGTACATCTGCCATGGTCAACAATATGCCGGCATTCGCCTATCAGCACACTTATGCTCTGGCTGCCATGTATCCTTACGCTACGCAGGCTGCCGACGGCGAATGGGCATTCCAAGGCCAGTTCGGCTACACTTTCCCCCGCAAGACCGCGCTCGGTGGCAAATACGGTACAAAAGTCCGCGTAAACCTCAGCTACATAACCGGGTTGAAGGAATCGAATCCCGGTGCAGTCGCTGAAGTATCGGCTATGGGAGCAAACGGTGTCAAAACCAAATTTTTCGGATTCGGCCAACAGAACTATCACGACTTCAACCTGCAGATCGAGAAACGACTCACACGCGACTTCCAGCTCTCGTTCATGTATATGAACCAGTTCTACAACAAGGAAGTAGTCGAGGGTCACGGTGACAAGATTCACACCAATATATTCGTGCTCGACGGGAAGTATAAGTTCGACAAACGTTTTACTCTTCGCGGCGAGGTACAGTATCTGACCACAAAACAGGACAACAAGGACTGGGCATACGGCCTGCTTGAATTGTCGGTGGCACCATACGTGATGTTCTCGATCAGCGATATGTGGAACTGCGGCGGAGCTGACACTCATTATTACATGGGTGGAATCAGCGGCAACTATAAAGGCAACCGACTTATGCTTAGCTACGGTCGAACACGTGCCGGCTACAACTGCTCGGGCGGTGTCTGCCGTCTTGTTCCGGCCAGCCACGGTTTCCAAGTCAACTACACCTACAGTTTCTAAGTAATGAAGAAATCCAAAATATTTAACATTGGCTTTGCCGCGATGGCAGTTGCCGGCACCATGCTCGCCACATCGTGCGACGAGGTTAGTGAAAACGACCGCCAAATTAAAATGGGCGAAGTGATCCCTCAACGCACCATCCTCCTGGTCGATTTCACCGGCCAGCGTTGCATGAACTGCCCTGCTGCTCACGAAATAATAGAAACGCTCGAAGAACAGTTTGGCGATTCATTGGTAGCGGTGAGCATGCACGCTTCCGGAATGGGAATTCCGGTTAGCAACCCACCAAAGAATCAGATAGGTCTTGCTTCACAAGAGGGCGATGAATACGACAAAGAGTATAATACTCTCGGTTCGTGGCCTGCTGGTGTGATCGACCTTGAAGGCAATGCCCTTAATGCATCCGATTGGAGCGGGGCGGTCCGTACACCCTTCACCTATCCGGCGACCGCAGTCATCAAAGTAGATTCCGAGGTTAAAGGCGACTCTGTTATATCATATGCCCATATCAGCTCCAAAGAGGCTCTCAAAGGCACTGTGACACTGTGGTTGATTGAAGACAGTATCACGGCTGTCCAGCTCGTAGGTTCGACTGCCGACCGTGAGTACGTCCACAACCATGTGTTCCGCCGCGTGCTCACCCCTCTTAACGGCTATGAAGTGACGCTTCAACCTGACGATCCTCAGACTCTGCGCTTTGCCATAGAGCTTGTAGACACTGACAACGAGCATTTCGACCGGAAGAACCTGAGTATGGTCGGTTTTATACGCAACGGCAACAAGATGGCCGAAGTGACCTGCTCAAAAGTGGTTTTTAACGAATGAACATAGGCAAATTAAACCGCCTGACAGTTACGCGCCTCGTTGACTTCGGAGTATATCTTGCTGATACCGAAGGCAACGAGGTGCTTCTGCCTCGCAAATATATTACCTCGCCGCTAAAAGCAGGCGACGTAGCCGAACTTTTTGTCTACACTGACAGCGAAGACCGACCCATAGCAACCACATTACGTCCTAAAGCAATGGTGGGGGAAGTGGCATGGCTCGATGTCGCAGCGGTCAACGACACAGGCGCATTTCTCGACTGGGGACTTGAAAAAGATCTGCTTGTCCCCTACAGTGAACAACGATCGCGCATGCGTAAGGGTGGACGTTACGGAGTGTATGTGTATCTCGATGACATTTCACACCGTGTGGCCGCCACAGCGAAGATTGAAAAATATATAGGGAATATCATTCCGCAATACCGCCGGTTTACCGAGGTCACGGCAACCGTAACCGGGCGTACCGACCTCGGATACAAAGCTGTGGTCGACAACCTTCACTGGGGCATGATATTCGAAAACGAACTTTACGGCCGCGATCTCGAACCGGGCCAAAAAGTAAGGGCCTGGGTGCGAAAAGTGCGTGACGACGGCAAAATCGACCTGACTCTGCACTCCCCTGCATCCGAACGTGCCGACACGCTCGGCGAACGTATCATTCAGCGCATGCGCCGGTCCGGCGGTGTTCTCGATCTTAACGACCACAGCGCCCCCGGACTGATAGGTTCGACTCTCGGTTGCAGCAAAAAAGACTTCAAAAAAGCCCTTGGACACCTTCTGAAAGAGACAAAAATCACCAAAGCCGAGGGACATTTTGTGCTTTTAGACCAAAAAGACTGAATATTTGCCGATTTTTTTGCAACTTTGCAGTCTGAAACAAATCAGCAAAAACAAATATCAGCATATACCAATGGAATTTACCGCCAATCAGCTTGCCGGATTAGTCAACGGAGTCGTTGAGGGTGACGGAAATGTGACTGTAAATACCCTTGCCAAAATCGAAGAAGGGCATCCGGGCGCCTTATCATTTCTGGCCAATCCAAAATACAACCATTACCTCTATACAACCGAGTCGTCAATAGTGCTCGTGCGTCGCGACTTTGTGGCCGAGGAGCCCGTCAAAGCCACGATGATACGCGTCGATGATCCTTATGCGACCATCGCACAGCTTCTGACAATGGTCAACGAGATGATCAACCCGCGCCGTTCGGGCATCGAGCAGCCGTCGTTCATAGCCGAAGGTGTCGAGGTGAGCTCAGACTGTTATGTCGGAGCATTTGCCTATATCGGCAAAGGGGCACGGATCGGACGTGGAGCACAGATTTATCCCGGAGCCTATGTTGGAGAAAATGTGAAGCTTGGCGACAATGTCACTCTTTATCCGGGCGTGAAGGTGTATCACGGATGCGTGATCGGAAACCGCTGCATAATACATGCGGGTGCAGTGATCGGTGCCGACGGATTCGGGTTTGCCCCAGTAGGCGACAGCTACCAGAAAATCCCCCAGATCGGTAATGTAGTCTTAGAGGATGACGTGGAGATCGGTGCAAACACTACTGTCGACCGTGCCACGATGGGCAGCACAGTGATACACCACGGCGTAAAGCTCGACAACCTCATACAGATTGCCCACAACGTACGCGTAGGCGCAAACACCGTTATGGCAGCCCAGGTGGGCGTCGCCGGATCGACTTCGATAGGCGAACACTGCATGCTTGGCGGACAGGTGGGCGTTGCAGGTCATCTGCACGTAGGCGACCGTGTCGAACTTGCCGCCCAGGCCGGCGTACACAAAAACGTACCTGACGGAGGCCGAATGATAGGTACCCCCGCAGAAGATTTCAAGTCATTCGTCCGGAAACTGTCTTCTCTCAACAAGGTGCCAGGACTGATTGACAGAGTGAAGAACATCGAAAAAAACAAATAAGACCCGTCAATACATCATTTCTGAAATGCGACAACTCACCCTGAACAAATCTTTTTCCGTAAGCGGCAAAGGGCTGCATACCGGAATAGAAATAAATGCCGAATTCCTTCCGGCTCCCGACAATTTCGGTTATAAATTCCAGCGTACCGACCTCCCTGACGAGCCTGTGATTGACGCTCTCGCTGAAAATGTCGTTTCAACGACACGCGGCACAGTCATAAAGCGTGGCGAGGCATCAGTAAGCACTATCGAACACGCTATGGCCGCCCTTTACGCTGCCGGTATCGACAACTGCCTGATCAAGATCAACGGTCCTGAAATGCCTATACTCGACGGAAGCGCACGAATCATATCCGAAGCCATTGCCTCTGTAGGTGTCAGCGAACAGAAAGCCGACAAGGATTTCTATATCGTAAAACAGAAAATTGAAGTTCGCGACGAAGCCACCGGTTCATCAATAGTCGTTCTTCCCGACAACGATTTCAGTGTTGATGTAATGGTTCAGTTCGATTCGCCGGTTCTCTCCAACCAATATGCCATGCTCGACCATCTTGACGACTTCAACAAGGAAATCGCAGGTAGCCGAACTTTTGTATTCGTGCGCGAAATTGAACCGTTGATTGCAGGCAACCTGATTAAAGGTGGCGACCTCGACAATGCCATAGTGATTTATGACGCGCCAATGAGCCAGGAACATCTCGACCATCTCGCAGACCTGATGCATGTGCCACACAAGACAGTCACCGAACTGGGATTTCTCAACAACGAGCCACTTGTGCACGACAACGAACCTGCCCGCCACAAGCTGCTCGACCTCATCGGCGACCTCGCCCTGATAGGCCGTCCGCTCAAAGGCAAGGTCATAGCCACGCGTCCGGGACATACAATCAACACTACCTTCTCAAAGAAAATTCGCCGCGAAATCAAGCGTCAGGATGTACAGGCCCCGGTTTATGACCCGAACAAAGCCCCCATTCTCGACAACAACCAGATACGCGAACTGCTCCCACACCGCTACCCGTTCCTCCTTGTCGACAAAATCATCGAAAAGGGTTCGAACTATATCGTAGGCGTGAAAAATATCACAGTCAACGAGCCATTCTTCCAAGGTCATTTCCCTCAGGAACCGGTTCTTCCGGGCGTTCTTCAGATCGAAGCGATGGCTCAGACCGGCGGCTTGCTCGTACTGAGCACTGTTGATGACCCGGAACATTATTCGACTTATTTCATGAAAATCGACAACGTGAAATTCCGTCAGAAAGTAGTCCCCGGCGACACTCTCATATTCCACGTATCGTTCATGACCGAGCTGCGCCGTGGTTGCGCCGTAATGAAGGGTTATGCCTTTGTCGGCGAAAAAATAGTTTCGGAATGTGAGTTCATGGCTCAGATCATCCGCAACAAGTAATTTCCAATCTATCGTCTTAACTTATGAAACAACCTTTAGCATACATTCACCCTGCCGCCAAGATAGCATCGTCGGTAGTAATCGACCCGTTTGTCACCATTGACCAGAACGTGGAAATCGGCGAAGGCACCCACATAGGCAGCAATGTCACCATACTTGAAGGAGCACGCATAGGCCGCAACTGCCGCATCCATCCCGGAGCAGTCATCGCCGGTATCCCCCAGGATCTGAAATTCAAAGGCGAGGACACTCTTGCAATCATAGGCGACAACACCACAATACGTGAGTGCGTGACCGTGAACCGTGGCACAGCATCCAAGGGCAAGACTATCATCGGAAGCAACTGTCTGATCATGGCCTACTCCCATGTGGCACATGACTGCGTCATCGGCAACAACGTGATAATGTCGAATGCCACCCAGATCGCCGGTGAAGTAATTGTCGATGACTTTGCCGTAATCGGCGGAGGCTCGCTCGTACACCAGTTCTGCCATATCGGCGCTCACACCATGCTTCAGGGAGGCGCGTTAGTCAACAAGGACATTCCTCCTTATGTAAAAGCCGGACGCGAGCCTATAAGCTATGCCGGCGTAAATTCGATCGGTCTGCGCCGCCGTGGATTCTCCACCGAAGCCATACGGGCCATTCAGGAGATTTACCGCTACCTCTATCAGTCCGGTATGAATGTCAGCGATGCCATCGAGCGTATTGAGGCCGAACTGCCTTCATCACCCGAACGCGACGAGATAATACTCTTTGTCCGCAACTCAAAACGAGGAATCATCAGGGGTTACGTATAATTCCCCAGTATTTTTATCAAACAAAAAATCCCGCATCCTGTCAAATTTGAGGATGCGGGATTTTTTATTCGATAAACGCTCCTTACTCCGCCACGGTCAGGCTTGTTCCTGAAGAATGGGCAGTAAGCTGGGGAGCGTACTGGCTCTGCAATGTAGCAATTCCGGAAGTATATTGCCCGGCATTATTGACCCACATATCGTAGCTCAGGCGGTATACACCTTTGGGCAGTCGGCTAATGAAGATGTTTGTTGCGGAATTGCGGTTCTCACGATAGAAACATACGCCTTCCGACCATACAGGCTGAGGCAACTGCTCAACCGGCTCGAAGCAAGCCGGACGGTCGTCGACTACAGCAACATAGTCCATCTCACGGTCAGTGCGTATGACAAGTTCCACTGTCACTTTCTCACCCACCTTCAACTCGCCATGCACATATTTCTCGATGCTTACACCATCGCATCCCTGCGCTTTCACGTCGGTCATTCCTGAAACGAAACGTGTCATTACAGCACCCCACGCCGGAGAATCGGCTTTCTTGTCGATTACAAGTGTGGCACCTGAGGGATTCATATCCGAGAGGTCAGCACGGAAGCTACCGGTGTAACGTTCAACATCGCTCGTAACTACCGATCTTCCATCAAGTGTGACTGTCGCACCTTGCGCCGGTGCAATCCAGCGTCCAGAGGTGCGGATTATGTCGGCTATCACAGTGGTAATAGGCAGTCCGGTGCCCCAGTCGCGTGCTTCTTTCTGAAGTATCAGCCACTGCCTTACACGGTCAACAGCCGGCGACTGAGGCTCGACACGGTGATAAGCTTCGAGCAACAAGGCCGTGATGCCGAGATCGTTGTAGGCTCCGTACCAAGAGTCTTGAATCGAAGGCCACCACATGCCTTTTGACGGTGATACCTCGGCAAACTGGTCCAGAGACTTGACAATTTTTCGTGCAACCGACGGATATGAATTATCGGCAAGCAGGATGACAGCTTGACCTTTGGCGAACAGGCTGTATTTTTTCCATCCGGCAACAGCTTTCTGTACCGTCGCAGCCATAAGCCGACTTACATCTGTCGACATTTCAACCGACTTGAAGCGGTTGCGGATAAATGCATAGTCAAGATAGTCCGCATCAGGATATTTGGCAAACAGTTTCGCTTCTTCCCTATCGGCATACGTTAAAGCATCCTTGACAAGACGAGTGAGTTTGCTGTCTTTGGGCATATATCCAAGCCATTCGAGATGACCTAACAGCGAAAGTGCGCTTTCGGTGGCCCAAAGAGACGGCTCGTCGAACTGGCCTATCCAGCGCCAACCGCCATCAGGGGTCTGAAGCTTTTCAAGCAATTTGATCGCCTTTGATTGAGTCGCGGAAATCTGCTTGCGGTCGAAAAGCAGCGACAGACGAGACATGCGTTCTGTATCGCTTTGCGCATCAAGCATCCATGGCGTAGCCTGAAGGAGTATCATCTTCAAATCGGCATTTCGCTCAAGCATCGATGCCAGCATTGAATCGGACTTGTCGTCAGATTTTACCCAGAATTCCAAAGCGTCGGCAATCTCGGGATTGTCATGCAGAATTCCGGCTGCAATTGCCGATGAGAATATTGCCCCCGCTGCATCAGCAGGAGTAGACATCTCGTCTTTGGTCAGGCCGGGTAATGCTTTCACCACATACCAGATCGGATTCTCGCAGAACTGAAGGTCAACCCTGGCATCTGCCGGAAGCTGCGGCATCGTGAACGTGTACTGCATAGAATCCGGAACCATATAGAATGGATAGCTTTCGATTACCGGAGTAACCGACGGAAGTACACCGATGAGCGACTGTTCGCCATCAGCAAATTCAGTTGTCGACGATTTGACTCTATAGCCGACCAGAGGACCATATGTCGCGTCAAGCATAATGGGCACATTTGCCGATTTACCGGCTGCAAGAGTTGTAACTGTATCATTCTCAGTTATCACCTTACCATCGGCAGGATTGAACAGTTCGACATGGGTTGTTATTTCCTGCACTGTGTCACTATTATTCATTACGAGTGCCCGAATAGCCACTCGGTCTCCTAAACGCACAAAGCGGGGAAGATTCGGCGACACCATGACCGGCTTATTGGCCACTGTCTTTTCGACCTTCTTGGCAATGGTCATATCGTGAGTGTATGCTACAGCGTTGAAAACCCACGTGGTGTTGGCGTTAGGCACTGTAAACTCAAGAACAGCCGCACCATCCTTGTCAGTGGTGAGCATCGGACGGAAGAAGGCTAACGGTGTCTCTGAATCGCGGTAAGCAAACGGAATCTGTTCCGGCTGGCTAACTTCTCCACCATTACCTGCGTCAACAGCCTCTTCTTCGGCGACTGAAGCACCTGCATCGAAAGAATTGCTCTTAGCCATTTTCATTTCAGCCATAACCGGTGCCCTATGTTCAACAACATCATAAAGCACTGCATCCTCCTCAACATTTTCCATTGATGTAGCAGATAGTCCCATCGCACGACCCTCTAATTTCATTGCAATAGAACGGTATTTCGACCAGTATGGATAAAGTTCTTCGCCGTAAGTCTGCCACTGAAGATTGGGGACAGTGAAATAGGTTGGTCCATTAACACGTCCGCCTAAAAACTCACACATGCCTAATAGACCAAATGAAGGACTGAACAAGCTTAACTTCCGATTATAATCCCTCTCGAGACTTGTGTCCCAGTCCGATTTCTCTATCTGGTCAAGTGCTTCATTATACATACGTGCAATTACAGCGGCTGACACAGTATCCGAATCCGATGATTTAACACGTATTGTCCAACGTTCCTCGCTTCCCGGCACTACATGGTCGCGGAATGATTCTAAGCTTATTTCGAGCTCTCGAGGTTTGATATCCGGTTTAACAGTCACGGTGACCCTGTCCGACTTCAAATCATTCACTACCAACATATTCACCGTAAGCTCCTTATCTCCTGTAGGTAGTGTGACAGCCTGACGATGCATACCAGCTCCTACATGAAGCCATTCGCGGCGAAGTATCTTTTCATCATCATTTACAAGAAGCAGCACATAGCTTTCATCAGCCTTGGTGGCATAGAGGATTTCAGCTTTGTCACCATGTGCAGTAACAGTTCGAGCGGGTGTCCAAATCAAGGCATCAACGGGCGACTGTTTATCAGCAGGAGAATAAATAACGATTTCGTCAACCTTTACAGTATCGGCATCAAAACCATCAGGGACAGCTGTCAGTGTATACACTCCTGGTTTCAGACCAGAAAGTTTGAGTTTATGTTCGCCGGGTAAAAGCTGACGCTTCATGGCTGTCACTGAGTCGCGTTCGAACGAAACTATAACAGGTTTGTCGACCGGCTTATTCTTACCGTCCACAACCTTAACATTAATTTTGGCGGGAACATCGCGGTTGATAGCTTTATCAAGTTCGACAGTTATATTATATGGGTTATGCCTTGAAAAACTAATCGTACCATCATGGCTCTCGCCCGATGGGGATGTGGCCTGTATATCAACTGTAAACAAACCGTCGGGTAGCGGGGAGGCTTGTAGTAAGCTGTCGCCTAATTCAAGAGAGAATCGTCCGTCAACATCGGTAGTCAATTGCTTTGTAAAGAATTGTACCGGGTTTTCGGCTCGCCACCACCACCAAGGCGATCTTTGCCCGACACTCAGCGTGGCTTTAATACTGCAATCAGCCAACGGGAATCCGGAATAAGTAAGCACACGTCCAGAAACCATCACATCCCCTCTGGATGGGACATCCATCTGTGCTTCATCAACAGTGAGACTGAATTCTGGGAGCTTGTAGTCGGACACTGTGAAATATAATCGGCCTATAGCTGCCTTATTCTTGGTCTTTGACTCGGCATCATTAACTATTATTCCAAAACGTCCGGTCAACAGTCCTTCCGGAATAACAAATTGCCCCGAAACACGTCCAAAGCCATCAGTAGTCGCCTCAAGTGTGTCAATTTTCTGTTGATTAGCATCCAAAAGCACAAACCTGAGTTTATGATCAGCAACAGTCTTACGTTCTTTTTTATTATATGAATAAAGCACCGATGCAAAATCAACTGTATCACCCGGATGATAGAGCTGCAATGATGTGTATCCTAATAAACCAAGATTTTCATAATCGTCCTCTTCATCATCGGGGGATTCCATGTAAAGATAATTCGTAGGGGAGAATTTGTCATTACCTTTGGACGGAAAAAGATTGGGGTTCCAATCTCGATGGTCGACATTTAGTTCGGAAAAACCATCCGAATCAGTTAGTCCTATTTTCTTTGTCGGCTTTCGATAACCAGCAGCCATTATGTCTACACCGGCCACAGGTTTGCCAGATACTGGATTGACTACCACAATCTCATTACGGTCAAACGAATATCCATAAAGCGCAAGAGAAGTACATACTATGACAGGACACGAACTATTGTTATCCTTGCCAACGAGCTTAGGATTCACCGGCACGATGGCATACCGGCCATAAGTCGGGAGAGAAAGCGTAAATCTAACTTGCTCGGCAAAAGGTACATCTCTTGTTGTCGAAAGCTCAAAACTGCTGACTTTACGACCTTTGACGGCTTTATTACGATGGATATAACGATCATTACGAACGGCAAGAGAACTGACATCATATACATCAAAACTTGCAGTTTCGATATTGCGAAGTGTCATGACTCCTGTCATTTGGTAACCCGGAGCTGTGACACATCTCAAACTTTCGTTCCTTATTGATCGAATCTCAGCCGACGGGAGAGCCATTTGTGCCAAAATATTTGACAGCACATTGTCATAGCTATATGACCTGAACCGCTTGCGATGCTGCACTATAGCACCATAAAGCCATTTAGCGCGTTGATTGTCTTTATAAATCCCAATATTATTATAAATCTCCAATAGTATATTGCCTGACCATTCGTTGCCTGACTCCTCATTATAGAAATCACACAATAGATCGACAAAACGGCTCCTATCGCCGTTATATAAATTATCAGCAATAAATCTCAGCCTGTCAATCTGGTAGTTGATGTATGGGGCCGGATTGTTGCGATGTGTATCAATAAGCGATCCGTAAATCGAAAGCACTTTTTCCATCTCCAGCAGTGCGGCACGCTCCGGGATGCCGGGAGTCCACAGAACGAGACTTGATGCCGGAAGCGTGTTGTTGAGTTGCGACATGCCTCGTGCAAGATCAATCGCCTTAACTCCGATAAAATCATAGAGTGTTGGATAGTAGGTAGCCGAGCCGTCAGGTATCTCGATAATCGAACTATAATCACCTATAGGTGCCTGCTTCAAGGCTGTGGAATAACGGAGTGCGCGGTCGACGTAGCAGATTACAGCCGTTCGGAACTGTTCACCACTCCAAAGCCTGCAGTCATTTGACTGGGATGGGTACTGTCGTTGGTCATATGTCCAGCGATCGGCATTGTAAATCCTTGAATATAAATCAGCTAAAAGTAGGTCGGATAGGGCTCTCACCGACGTATCTGTCATTTTGGCCGAGTTTTCTTCAATCATCGACAGTGCTTTGCCTGTACTGTCAGTCGTAATCATCACTTGTGCCATCTCCATATTGATCATCGCACGCAGAGCGGCAATATCGTCCTTTCGTCCGATTGCATCCCTGAGATCTTTTTCGCTGTTCGCTATCACGGTCTTTGGATATGCAAAGTCGGGCGGAGTGGGCGTAACCGGTTTCAACTGAGCAAACATCATCATTGGCAAAAACGAAAAAAGGATGGCCCAAAGCCATCCTGATGTTAGGGTTTTTCTCATACCTGTACTGTTATTTTATGGCTGAACGTGTCTGGCTATTTTTTCTTAGGACCGCGATGACGGTGTTTCATCAACTCACGGGTAAACTTGTCTTCAGCTTTTTTAAATTTGAGAAGTTGGTCGGGAGATAGGAAACTTTTCATTTCCTTATAGTATTTCATCTCGATAGCACCTTCTTTCGAGCGCAATTCAAAAGAAGCTTCGGCAGCTTTTTCGCGCTCGAGTGCGGTGGCTTTATCCCCCTTTTTATCCACACCACGCACAAGCTGGCGTGTCTCATTATGCAGACGGTGGATTTCCTGCTCCATGTTGTCGTAAACAGGCAGGAACTTCGCCTTCTGCTCATCGGTGAGATCCATCTCTTTTACGAGGTATTCGCGTTTATATTGCTGCATTTCCTTGAACCAACGGTCACGCTGCTCTTTCGAGGGACGCCCGTCGGCATACGCAGGGGCGACTGTCATAATCGTTACTATTACTGCCGCCAGAATTATTCTAAACATCCTTGTCATATTTGTCTCAGTTAATTTCCTGGTTATCGGTCCACTCCCCTACTGTCGACGGATCAAATCCGGACTCATACAGGTCATCCATCAGTTCGTACTCATCAACATCCGGAGCTATATATTCGTTTACAAAGCCATCATTGGCCAATGCGGCAAGCAGTGTCGGACTGTCTTCGATTTCGCCGCTACGGGCAGGTTGGAAAAGTGTGAACATATTCATCATCAGCCACACTCCTGCAAACATGGCAGCCATATATACATATGGACGCAACTTCGTCCACAACTTGCGTCCGCCTTTGGCCTCGTCAACCGATTCGCCTTCATATTCCCAACGGCGTTCGGGCAATTCGAGCTTCATGCGACTACGAAACGAATCAAAATATCCCTCGGGAACTGTTTCTCCCGAACGATGGTCGAGTATGTCGAGTATGTCTTTCTTCATGTCGATTCTAATTATTTAATAAGACGGTAAACATTAATAAAAGTTTAATCGTCCACATCAAGAATTTGCTGGATTTTTTTCACAGCTATATGGTAGGAAGCCTTCAGCGCACCGACACTCGTGCCGAGCACTTCCGACATATCTTCATACTTCATTTCGTCGAAGTATCTCATATTGAACACAAGCCGCTGCTTTTCAGGGAGGGAAGCCACAGCTAAGCGTAATTTGCGCTGGAGTTCGTCGCCATCAAAATAGGAATCGGCCTCTATCTTGTGCGCTATCGACGATTCCTCGTCGCTAAGCGACAATTGCTGACGGCGTTTTTCTTTTTCGAGAAAAGTAAGGCTCTCGTTAACAGCTATCTTGTAAAGCCACGTAGAGAGCTTGGCATCACCACGAAAATTTTCCAGCGAGCTCCACGCCTTCAAAAAGGTGTTTTGAAGCAGGTCGTTGGCATCTTCATGGTCGGCAACCATACGCCTAATCTGCCAGTAGAGCGGCTCGGTGTACTTGTCAATGACCTCGTTAAAGGCTTGCCGACAAGTCTTTTCATCACGCAGCCGTTCAACGAGCTGTGCTTCGTCGTCTGTTTTGTCTTTAACACTCATATCTTGCAAAGGTACAACCTTTCCAATAATTCCGACACTAAAAAATCCTTAAAAATAATATATATGAAACGAGGGTGTATCGCGCTGATACACCCTCCCGAAATAAAAGTTCAATGAATTACTGGAAATGGGATTATTTACCGAATAAGCTCGTCACTTCTTTATCATTACGAGTATTATTCTCTTTTATTATACCTGTTGTAATAAAGTAATTGCTATTAGTGCCAACATATTTTCCACAAATTACTCCAACTCCGTCTTCTTTATTTGTATTCAGTTGGCAATTACTTACTTTATTGTTTGTAAAACCAATTCTTTCACCATTTGGAGCATCTTTTGAAATTGTCCCGACTAAGCCACCGGCAACTTTGCATGTATTAGCAATTAATTTGTTGACTGTACATTGGGTAACTGACCCTTCTTTTGTATCTGGGACAAACTCACCTACAAGACCACCACAGATACCCTTATATAATGTACCATCAGTTGCACCGGTAAAATTGAATGTGTCAATTGTTACCTTAGTTATCACACCTTCGTACTTGTCAGTTAAAGCTCCACAAAGTAATTCGTCAGTCGCACCACAGCTTGTCATGTCACATGTGACATTAGAAAGAGTGAGGTTCCTGAAGTTTACGTTTTTGAGGGTGGTGCCTTCGGTAGCGTGGACAAACAGGCCGGCACGCTTGCCGGCGGGGAGGATTTTGAAGTTAGAGATTGTCTTATTATTACCGTCGATGGTTACGACAGATGATGGATTGTTTTCAATTTTTATCGGCTCAATCTCTGCACCTTTAAGATCGATGTTATTAACAAGTTTTACAGTCTCGCCACCCGAGCATTGACCTTTGGCCGCACGTAGTCCATTAAAAGTCGTAACGTTATAAGTATCACCTACTTTTGTATATCCATCTCCCGGGTCTTCCGGTTGTTCTGGCTGAGTGCTGCTTCCTCCAAGCTTTTTCCATGCGGCATTGTTAGATCCTATGAATACCAAGTCAGAAATATTGGCTTCCAGATCTTCTGTAAAAGTATCATAATAGACCGTACATATCTGTGTCGAAAGATCTCCTATCACGCGACCTGCTACATAAGAAATCCTTGACTCCGACACCGTACGGATCGTGCTGTTCGTAATACCACTTTGCGAAACGAATACTTCCATTTCTTCTCCTGCTCTCGAAGCTTCTGACTCTTGTAGTTTTCCTGTAAAGCCTCCTACCGCGTCAACACCTTCTACCACGCAATTTGTAACTCTGACAGTGGCAAAAATTTTCTCGAGCTGAATCTGTGAGTCGCCCTCAGCATCAGCATATGATACCAATGCGGGTTGGCCGGTAGTTGTCATCAATCCAACCACACCACCGACATTCGAAGCGCCATTAAGATCTGCGTGATCAACAGTCACATTTTCAACTGTGCCTTTGAACTGTCCGGCGAGACTGCCAATATTGCTACCTGTATTGCTAACAGGTGTTGTCTGCGAAACATTAGCAAGTTTAAGGCTGCTGACAGTTACGTTTTGAGCTACGCCAAATAGGCCCTGATTCGACTCTCCGGTTGTAAGTTTGTAGTTCGATATGGTATTTCCATTCCCGTTAACAGTCACGTTGGTCGCATTAATCGGAGTCCAAGTCTCACCTTCAAGATCAATGTTATCGTTGATATTCAGCGTAACTCCTTCAAGCTTCTTAGGAACTGCCAACAAATCGGCCTTCGAAGCAATTTCATATACTTTTGGAGTCTCAATTTCAGATTCTGCAAATCCGGGATTTATCTCAATACTGAAATCGGTCGACTCAGTAAGCAACGAACCATATATATTGGTACGGTAATTCCTTTGGAAAGATGCATTATTTACTTCGACCTTTCGCAGTGAAGCATTCCCCTTCTTGATATCAACGGACAGACTCCTTATTTTACGTTCCGACGGAACAAGGAAATAGTTCATAGCGAGATAATTATAACCTTCTTTGTCAAGGAATGTTTCTGATTGAGGTATAGAAATAGATTTTATCGTTACTTTTGCATCGCCTGATGTCGTTCCAGTCCTTAGATTCAACTTGTTAGGAACCGAGATCGACAATTCGGTTGAAAGATCTGAGGGTGTAATCCCGCTCACAGTCATATCAGATGTGCCTACGTTAAGCTGAGCGAGCGGACGAGTTAAAGTTACACTCTCTGATTGACCTGAAACCACAGTAAAAGTCTTAGAGGCAAAGAAAGCATCAGGCGTGTCAACGCTTCCTGCCATAACAGAATAATCTATCGTAACTGAAGCCGAGTTAGAATCGAAAGTATAACATGTTGCATCAGGAGACTGTGCCCAAAACACTATTGTGTATTTCGCTCCTACGGTCAGTGGTATACTTATTGATGACGACTGTCCGCTGAGAGTCTCGGTTTTCGTAAATTCCGGCGTTGTAGCATTGTCTTTAAAGGCCGAATAATGCAACTCTTTTGCAAGAGCGCCATCGCCAAAGGCACGGCTACCGAGGTCTTCACCTAACTGTAATTCGAAAGTCACGCCAGTCGAGGAATGGTTTACGGCCTCCTCTTCCTGACAGCCACAGAAGCCTACCGTGACGAGCGATAGAGCAACCGCCCGTATTAGATTCTTGGTTAAATGGTGATGCATAAGCATTTGAC
>CAZAZA010000004.1:0-66229 GCA_964489495.1 uncultured Bacteroides sp. | reverse complement strand
GAGAAATCGCTCAAAGGATGGAAGGAAGTGGAATATGAAGTCGTGCGCGACCGCTACGACAACTGCATCACTGTCTGCAACATGGAAAACTTCGACCCGCTGGGCATACATACCGGCGAAAGTATCGTCGTTGCTCCGTCGCAGACTCTGTCGAACGAAGACTACCATTATCTGCGCAAACTCGCCATCAAGATAGTGCGCCATGTGGGCATCGTTGGCGAATGCAACGTACAGTATGCTTTCGACCCCGAATCGATGGACTACCGCGTCATCGAGGTAAATGCCCGCCTGAGCCGTTCGTCGGCCCTAGCCTCGAAAGCCACAGGCTACCCGCTTGCATTCATAGCGGCCAAACTCGGCCTCGGATACGGGCTGTTTGAGCTTAAGAACAATGTCACCCGCGACACGTCGGCATTCTTCGAACCGGCTCTTGATTACATTGTCTGCAAGATACCCCGCTGGGACCTCGGTAAATTCCACGGCGTACGTCGCGAAATCGGCTCATCGATGAAGTCGGTGGGCGAGGTCATGGCTATCGGACGCACATTTGAGGAAGCCATTCAGAAGGGCCTGCGCATGATCGGACAGGGTATGCACGGATTTGTCGGGAACCACACTATGAATGTCGGCGATATCGACCGAGCCCTTCGCGAACCGACCGACAAACGCATTTTCGTGATAGCCGCTGCAATGAAGCAGGGATACTCGGTTGAACGCATCCACGAAGCCACGCGCATCGACAAGTGGTTTTTGTACCGCCTGCTGAATATTGTGAACACCGAGGCTGAACTTTCCGAAGCCGAATCGCTCGACAAATTGCAGCCCGAACTGCTCCGTCAGGCCAAAGAGCAAGGTTTCAGCGACTTCCAGGTAGCACGGGCAATCTACAAAGACTCCATCACAAACGGCGCACAAGCTTCCGATCAAGTGCGTCAGTACAGGCTCTCACTTGGAATCAGACCCGTGGTCAAGCAGATCGACACACTCGCCGCCGAATATCCGGCACACACCAACTACCTGTACCTCACCTACAACGGATCGGAAAATGATGTCACCTACATGCACGACGGACGTTCGGTGGTGGTGCTCGGTTCGGGAGCCTACCGCATAGGCAGCTCGGTAGAGTTTGACTGGTGTTCGGTAAACTCGCTTCTCACCGTCAAACGCGAAGGCTGGCGCTCGGTGATGATAAACTATAATCCCGAAACCGTGTCGACCGACTACGATATGTGCGACCGCCTCTATTTCGACGAACTGACATATGAGCGCGTGATGGACATACTTGAACTTGAACAGCCCCACGGCACCATACTTTCGGTGGGCGGTCAGATACCCAACAATCTGGCCATGCGCCTCGACGCAGCCGGCATCAACATCCTTGGCACGTCGGCCCGGTCTATCGACAATGCTGAGGACCGCAACCAGTTCTCGGCGATGCTCGACCGGCTCGGCATCGACCAGCCCCGCTGGCGCGAGCTGACAAGTTTCGACGACATCAACAAATTTATCGACGAGGTTGGATTCCCGGTACTCGTGCGTCCTTCATACGTGCTGTCAGGCGCCGCGATGAACGTATGCTCCAACACCGACGAACTGCACCGGTTCCTCAAACTGGCAGCCAATGTGTCGAAAGAGCACCCTGTCGTTGTCACCGAATTTATCCAGAACGCAAAGGAAATCGAGATGGACGCTGTCGCCCAGAACGGCGAAATCAAGGTTTACGCCATTTCGGAGCATATCGAGTATGCAGGTGTGCACTCCGGCGACGCAACCATCCAGTTCCCGCCTCAGAAACTCTATGTCGAGACTATGCGGCGTATCAAACGGGTGTCGTCTAAGATTGCCAAAGCCCTCAATATCTCGGGTCCGTTCAACATCCAGTTCATGGCCAAGAACAACGACGTGATGGTTATCGAATGCAACCTCCGCGCATCACGCAGCTTCCCGTTTGTATCAAAGGTTCTCAAGCTCAATTTCATCGACCTGGCAACAAAGGTTATGCTCGGCATTCCGGTTGAAAAGCCGTCGAAAAACGCCTTCGACCTCGATTACGTAGGCATAAAGGCCTCGCAGTTCAGCTTCTCACGGCTTCAGGGAGCCGACCCGGTTCTCGGAGTCGACATGTCGTCGACCGGCGAGGTTGGCTGTATCGGTATCGACACCTCGGAAGCGCTGCTCAAAGCCATGCTTTCTGTGGGCATGCGCATCCCGAAACGCGGCATTCTGCTGTCTACCGGTACTCCCCGACAGAAAGCCGACATGCTTGATGCCGCCCACCAGCTCTACAACCACGGCTACAAGCTGTATGCCACGTCGGGCACACACCAGTTCCTGACCGACAACGGCATCCCGGCTGTACGCGTCTACTGGCCAAGTCAGGACGAACGCGAGCCACAGGCTCTGCGCCTTCTACACGACAAGGAGATCGACCTGGTTGTCAACCTCCCGAAGAATCTGACACCCACCGAGCTGAGCAACGGTTACAAGATACGCCGCGCGGCGATCGACCTGAACATACCGCTGCTTACCAATGCCCGTCTTGCCTCGGCATTTGTCAACGCCTTCACCACGCTGCCTCTCGACGACATCGAAATCAAAGCCTGGGATGAGTACTGACGAAAAAACAGTGAATCCGGCCGACACGTCGGCCAATTCGCCATATACAGTCAGAGAGGTCAGCCGCAATATCGTATCGCGGCTGACTCCCCGCTTCGGCTCCGGGGAGGCTAATGCCATGAACCGCATCATCTGGGAAGACCTGAAAGGCTATACACCTACCCAACTGATTATTAATGGCGACCTGCATGTCAGCGAGTATATGCTTGCAAAAATCAAAGCGGTAGTAGACAAAGTCGCTGGAGGTGAACCATTGCAGTATCTCCTTGGAGACGCACGGTTCTACGGCATGCGTTTCAAGGTGAATCCGTCGGTGCTTATTCCAAGGCCGGAGACGGCCGGACTTGTCGATATTATCGTTGACAACAACAGCCGTCCTGACCTTCGCGTGCTCGACATAGGAACCGGTTCGGGTTGCATAGCCATCGCCCTGTCGCGCAATCTGCCGTTCGCACGCGTCACGGCTCTCGACATATCGGAGAAAGCCCTTGCGGTCGCAGCCGAAAACGCGGCCGATCTGCATGCACGCATCGACTTTGTGCGCGGCGACATACTGACTATGAAGGCTCCGGTATCGCCCTGTTACGACATCATCGTCAGCAATCCGCCTTACGTCATGGAGACGGAGCGCGTTTCGATGGATACCTATGTGGCCGGTCATGAGCCGTCGCTCGCACTGTTTGTTCCCGACGACGACCCGCTGCGTTTCTATCATGCCATCTGCCGCTATGCGATGGGGGCGCTTGTCGATAACGGACAGCTGTATTTCGAGCTCAACCCGCTTACCGCCGACACCCTTGCCGCCGACATGAAGGCTGACGGCTGGATATCAGTCACCCTTTCGAAAGATGACCAGAAGATGACACGTTATCTTTCAGCAATACGTCCTGCCCGATGAAAATCAGACGCCAACTGTCGGCTGACGAAGCCATAATACGACTTGAGACTCTATGCGCGGCATCCGAACAATGCCGGGCAGACCTTAGAGAGAAGCTGCGCCGGTGGCAGGTGGATGATGCCGACAGGATAATCGACGAACTTGCCCGACGCAAGTTTGTGGACGATGCCCGCTTTGCCCGCGCCTATGTGCGCGACAAGTACCGCTTTGCCCGGTGGGGACGCGCCAAGATTGTTATGGGACTCCGGGCCAAGCATATCGGACGCGATGATATAACTGAAGCTCTCAGCGAAATCGATGCCGATGAATATGAGTCGATACTTGCCACGCTTCTCCGGGCCAAAGTCCGCATGGCGCGGATAGCCGACGACTATGAAGGTCGAGGGAAATTGTTCCGTTTTGCGGCCTCGCGTGGATTTGAGTCATCTCTTGTGTCACGTCTTATTGGCGACCGTTTGCCATGGCGCGAAGAGGACTGATCAGGAGGCTTCTCACGGCCGCTACAGGATTGGTTTGGCCACGCCTGTGCGAGGTGTGCGGACGAAGGCTGACTGCGTCAGAGCAAGTGATGTGTCTCGACTGCGAACTCTCGCTGCCGGCCACAGGACTGCACCTTGAAGCCGACTGGAACGAGATACATCAGCGGATGGCACCCCGGCCACCGATTGAAAGGGCTGCCGCTTTATTCTACTACTTGCACGACGATCCGTACAGATTGTTGATTCACAATGCCAAATACAACGGCCGTCCCGAAATCCTGCGCTATCTCGGGCATCGTTACGGCCTCACGCTACGCGACGCTGGCTTTCTTGACGGCATCGATATTATCGAACCGGTGCCGATGCACTGGCTGAAGGAGCTTTTCCGTGGCTACAACCAGACCGACTGGCTTGCCTGCGGGTTGAGTCAAGCTTCGGGGATTCCTGTAGGCGACCATCTGACAGTGAAACGGTTTCACAAAAGTCAGACACGCAAATCACAACTTCAACGATGGGAAAACGCCGGAAAATCATACGGCGTGACAAACGGCGACGAACTGTCGGGGAAACACATCCTGCTTGTCGACGATGTCATCACGACCGGCGCCACTATTATGAGCTGCGCCAAAATTCTGGTAGCGTCGACTCCGAATGTGCGTGTATCAGTGGCCGGTATCGGGCTGACCCACTTATTATAGAGAAGAATAGCTGACTGAGAATGTGTCGCCCCCGCTCACGTCGCCGGTACGAAGTCCGCGAGTCAGCCATCGTTCACGCTGATCTGACGTACCGTGGTTGAAGGTCTCCGGGACGGCATAGCCGCGAGCCTGCTTCTGAAGGTAATCGTCACCTATCTTCTGAGCGGCATTCAAAGCTTCCTCTATGTCGCCCGGTTCAAGAGAACCAAACATACGGTTGTCGTGGTTTGCCCATACCCCTGCATAGTAATCGGCCTGAAGCTCCAGACGCACACTGACCTTATTAGCCTCGGTTTCGCTCAGGCGGCTCATCCGAGAGTGCGCCTCGTCGAGTGTGCCAAGCAGATACTGTACATGGTGGCCCACTTCGTGAGCAATCACATAGGCATAAGAAAAATCGCCGTCGGCTCCAAGGTCGCGACGCATATTCTGAAAAAATGACAGGTCTATATAAACGGTTTGGTCGGCAGAACAATAAAACGGACCTACCTGCGCATTCCCAGCCCCGCAGCCGGTCTGAATCGAACCGGTATACAGAACGAGCTTCGGCGGATCATACTCCAGCCCCATATTGCGGAACTGCTCGGTCCAGACATCCTCGGTCCCGGCAAGAATCTTGCTGCTGAAATCGGCAAGTTCCTGTTCCTCCTGCGTCGGCTGGTATTCTCCGTTCGAAGGGCTTGTAATCTGCTGAAGCGATGAACTGTCGGTAAGCACCGACAGAGGGTTGCCGCCACTTATCCACGTGATCAGAGCCGCGATTATCACTGCTCCGATACCGCCTCCGATACCGAATCTACGTCCGATCGACGAACCGCCACGGCGGTCATCGACATTGCTGCTGCGCCGTCTGCCATCCAGTCTCATATCAATAGTCTTTAAAAGTCTTTATTTTATATAACGTTACGAAAGTTCCACATGGTTGGCTTTTACCGATTTTTTAAGGAAAATTTCAGCAAGGATTCCAAATTTGTCGGCGTTTTCGGTTGTGTAAAAAGCGCATTCCCCCCCTCGCGTACACCTTGATTCCATCTCGGGATGCCGTTTGAAATAGTCGACAAGCGACCTGGCCACTATATCGCCCTGACATACCACATTCACTTCAGAACCGAGTCGCCGTGCGATCTTGTCATAGAGCATCGGGTAATGTGTGCACCCAAGAAGCACGGTGTCGGGCTGAGTGCCTTCGGCAAGCATCTCGGTAAGATAGCGGTCGACAAAATAATCGGTAGCCGGGGTATCTATTTCATTATTCTCGACGAGCGGTACAAACATCGGGCAGGCTTTCGAAACGAACCGCATGCCGGGATACAGTTTGGCTACTTCAAGGTCGTAACTGCGGCTGCTGACTGTGCCCGGCGTACCAAGCAGCGCCACGCTGCGGTTTCGGCTCAGATGTCCGATAGACTCCACCGTCGGACGTATCACGCCCAACACACGGCGAGTCGGGTCGATTGCCGGCAGGTCGTTCTGCTGGATTGATCGCAACGCCTTGGCCGAGGCCGTATTACAGGCAAGTATCACCAACGGACAACCCTGTCGGAAAAGCCATTTCACGGCCTGAAGCGTAAAGCTGTAGATCAAGTCGAACGACCTGACCCCGTAGGGGGCGCGAGCATTGTCGCCAAGATATATATAATCATATTGCGGCAGATGCCGGCGCAGATCGCGCAGTATGGTAAGTCCGCCGAATCCGGAATCAAATACCCCTATCGGCCCCTGAAAATCCAATTTATCCATAGTGCAAAATTACTTACTTTTGGCCATGTAAAGTAAAAAAAGCGAAATTCTCATGAGAGAGAGTGAATTTTTTCTAATCCACATGAATATTTTACGCCGATAAGTGTTATTTTTGCGACATGAAACCATAACCAAAACATATTATATCATTATGGAATTCTTAACCAATGACAAACTGCTCATCGTAGGCGCAGCCGGCATGATCGGGTCAAACATGGCCCAGACAGCCCTGATGATGCACCTCACCCCCAATGTATGTCTCTACGACCCGTTCGAACCCGCCCTCAAAGGTGTGGCTGAAGAGCTCTACCAGTGCGCGTTCGAGGGAGTCAACCTCACTTACACTTCCGACATCAAGGAGGCGTTCACAGGTGCTAAATACATCATCTCGTCGGGCGGTGCCGCACGTAAGGCCGGAATGACCCGCGAAGACCTTCTCAAGGGAAATGCCGCCATTGCCGAAGATTTTGGCAAGAATATCAAGACATACTGCCCGGATGCCAAGTTTGTGGTTGTAATCTTTAACCCGGCCGACATAACCGGTCTGATCACTTTGATCTATTCGGGTCTCAAACCTTCACAGGTTGCAACTCTCGCAGCTCTCGACAGCACACGTCTGCAGGATCAGCTCGTAAAATGGTTCAAACTTCCGGCATCGGAAATCGTCAACTGCCGTACTTACGGCGGTCACGGCGAGCAGATGGCTGTGTTTGCATCCACAACCACAGTCAACGGCAAGCCGCTTGACTCGCTGATCGGCACCGAGGCTCTCCCGACTGCTGAATGGGAGGCTATCAAGCAGCGTGTTATCCAGGGCGGTAAGGCCATCATCGACCTTCGCGGCCGTTCGTCGTTCCAGAGCCCGTCATATCTCTCAATCGAAATGATGGCGGCTGCCATGGGTGGCACTCCGTTCCGTTGGCCTGTTGGAACATATGTTGACAACGACAAGTTCCACAACATCATGATGGCTATGGAGACAACCGTTACAAAAGACGGCGTTCAGACCAAGGCTGTCAAAGGAACTCCCGCCGAAGAGGCCGAACTCGAACAGAGCTACAAGCACCTCTGCGCGCTGCGTGACGAAGTCATCGCCATGGGCGTACTTCCTCCGGTAAGCGACTGGTCGAAGATCAACCCCAACCTCTAAGGTCACCCTACCGTAAAACGAACCGGGGACACCGCCACATGTTTGGACGTGCCCCCGGTTTTTTTACTGTTTCAATTTATCTATGAATTGCGTGCATTAAAACGAGCCTTATACATTTGTTCTTTAATACCTCCGTTTTGGAGAAAGTCAGCTTCAAGTCTATAAATATATTTCTTGATTAACAAATCGGCTTGATGAATCAACGTGATAGCAATATTACAAATTGTTTCATCAATTCTATCTTTTATTGCTTCTCGGTAAAATATGGAATCGTTATGTTTGGCGCAGACTCGCCGCGTTTTTATAGCTTTTTCTGAATTAAAATCCCATAGGTCGAGATTTCTTACTCGCAGATAGTCCTCATAATCAAGCAATAGTTCATGAAGGCTTGCTTTTGCAACATTGAGCAATTTTATCTCTGTTTCCGCTGACGTAGTGCCCGCCTGGCATCCCTCTGCAATATTCTGACGACCGCTCCGAGCAGCCTGTATCATCTGATCGATGGTACGGTCTCCGACTGAGAGATATTTATGGGCAAAATAATAAGTTATATCATATATACACTCTGTCTTTTGGAACGCTATCAGACTACGGTAATTACCTTTTTGCTTTAGAAAGGTGTTTTGCATGGTGTTATCTTTTTTATAGGGCCTATAAGACCTATAGGGCCTATAGACATATTTTTTTGCAAAGATAAACAATAAATCCTTATATTTGCAAAAAATATGTCTATCCAAATGTTTTCTCTTGAGCAACTTAAGGCGCGGCATTCGGTCAGGGCGTTTGAACCGCGACAGATCGACAGACAGACTGCTGACGAATTGCAAAAAGAAGTCGACACACTCAACAGTCGACTGCCACAAGGCGTACGGTTCAGCCTGATATTCGACAATGACAGCCCGTTTAAAGGATTGACCCGAAGCTACGGCATGTTTCATAACGCCCGCAATTACCTGGTCGTGACAATATCAGAAATCACAGACCCTGACACATTATTTAAGGCTAAAGAAGAAGCAGGATACTATGCCCAACATTTTGTGATGAAATGCCTGTCCTTAGGCATCGGGTCTTGTTTCGTCGGAGGCACCTTCGACCCCGGCGAGTGCCAATTGGAGTCAGACATCAAGGCCGAAATACCTTTCGTCGTGGTTTTTGGTTATCCGGCTGAAAACAAGTCGACATTAATAGCACGCATATCCCACAGTCTCTCACACCTCAAGAAACGCATGCCGGAATCATTCCTGCAAAACGGAGATTATGAGCAAGCCTGCCGAACTTATCCACGACTGCCCGAGGCCCTGCAGGCTGTGGCATGCGCCCCGTCAGCTATGAACAAACAGCCTGTACGGGTGACTGTTTCAGCCGACGGCCAAGTCGGACTGACTGTTATCTCTAATGACCGATACTCGCCTATAGACCTCGGCATAGCCCGTTTTAATTTTGACTGTATGGCAAATAAACAGTTAAAATAGCCATATATTTATTAAAGAATGCTAAATATCAACCTTTTCTTTGATATGTGACCAATTAATAATGTGGCAATAGCACATTATTCAATGAAAATTCGTAAATTTGCAGTCAGAATAACCAAGTCACGGAGGGGGCAAACGCTTCCTCCATTTTATTTGTAGAAGCAACTCAATGATCGACAAGAAAGAACTCACATCCGTAGTCGAACAGTCTCTGACCGGGACCGACTACTATATAGTTGACATACGCGTTAACCCGGCAAACGAAATCTCTGTTGAAATTGACTGCCCCGAAGGAGTGGACATCGACACCTGCGCCAAAGTGACGCGGGCTGTAGAGAATGCTTTCGACCGCGATGTCGAGGACTATCAGCTCGAAGTGGGTTCGGCCGGCCTGACAACCCCGTTCAAGGTGCGCGGGCAGTATGTCAAGAACATCGGCAACGAAATCGACATACTGACACGCGACGGACGCAAGCTGCACGGCGTACTCACAGCAGTGAACGACGACGGCAGCGAATTCACAGTCGAGATACCCGAAAAGGTTAAGGAACCAGGCAAAAAACGTCCGGTCACGGTTATGACACCACACGTGATGAAAGTGGCCGACACAAAAACGGTCACCTACCACATCTCGTTCAAATAACTTGAAAACAAAATAAAAACACTATATCAAAAATGGCAAAAAAAGAAGAAGCTCCCGACATGGTCGAACGCTTTGCGGAATTTAAAGAACTCAAAAACATCGACAAGTCAACGATGATCAGCGTGCTTGAAGAGTCGTTTCGCAATGTACTCGCAAAGATGTTCGGTTCGGACGAAAATTTCGATGTCATAATGAACCCCGACAAGGGCGACGTGCAGATATTCCAGAACCTCACCGTTGTAGCCGACGGAGAAGTAGAGGATCCGAACAAACAGATCAGCATAAGCGACGCCCGTGAAGACGGCGACCCCGACGCTGAAATCGGCGAGGAACACACAAAGGAAATCATCTTTGCCGAATTCGGACGCCGCGCCATACTCACCCTGCGCCAGACACTCCAGTCGAAAATTCTCGACCTTCAGAAAGAAGCAGTGTATGCAAAATTCAAAGACCTTGAGGGCGAACTCGTCTCGGGCGAGGTTTATCAGACATGGTCGCGCGAAACACTTCTGCTCGACGATGAGAAAAACGAACTTCTCCTTCCGAAAAGCGAGACTATTCCGGGCGATTTCTTCCACAAAGGCGAAACCGTCAGAGCAGTCATATCCAATGTCGACAACAAAAACAACAATCCTAAAATCACCGTATCCCGTACAAACGAGAACTTCCTGCGCCGTCTTTTCGAGCTGGAAGTACCCGAAATCCACGACGGTCTGATCAATATCCGCGCCGTTGCACGCATCCCGGGGGAACGTGCCAAAATCGCCGTAGAAAGCTTTGACGACCGTATCGACCCAGTAGGCGCATGCGTGGGTGTCAAAGGATCACGCATTCATGGCATCGTACGCGAACTGCGCAATGAGAATATCGACGTGATAAACTACACCAACAACCCGTCGCTCTTCATACAACGCGCTCTTAGCCCGGCAAAGATTTCGTCGATACGCCTCGACGAGGAAGAAAAGAAAGCCGAAGTGTTCCTACGTCCTGAAGAAGTGTCGCTCGCTATCGGTAAGGGTGGCCTGAACATTAAGCTGGCCTCTATGCTCACGGGCTATGTTATCGACGTTTACCGTGACACCGAAGAAGCGTATGTCGACGACATATATCTCGACGAATTCAAGGACGAGATCGACGGATGGGTGATCGATGCCCTGAAAAACATGGGGTGCATCACCGCCAAGTCCGTACTCAACACACCGCGTCAGGTACTGATCGAAAAGGCAGACCTCGAAGAGGAGACCGTCGACCAGGTAATCGCAGTTCTCAAGGAAGAATTTGACGAGGACTGACAGTCCGATGCCCCTTCCGCCTCTTTAAACGACTGCGTAGCAGCCCGACGATGACAAACAATTTTCAGATAACAACTAATCGCACTATATGCCGAGATTAAAACTAAAACAAGTAGCAACAGAATTAAATATAAGCTCAGCGACTGCCGTTGAGTTCCTACGCAAGAAAGGAATCGAGGTTGAGGACAACCCCAATACGAGAATTGAAGACAGCGCCTATCAACAGCTCCAGAAAGAATACAAGCCGGGCGGCAACTCACGTCGCGCCGCCAACGCCGGGGAACCGGCAAAAACAACCACCTCTGCCGCACAATCCGAGCAGCAGGAGCCTCTGACCTCAAGAGGAACAATAGGCCCGAAAATCCTCGGCAAAATCGAACTTGACAGCAAGGGACAGCCTGTTAAGCCCCGTCCGGCCAAACCTGCCCAGCCCGAAGCGGCCAAACCTGCCGCAGAAGCGCCCGCCCCTGCGAAGCCGGTGGAAAAACCGGTGGAAAAACCGGTCGAGAAGCCTGTAGTGAAACCCGAGCCACCAAAGGCTGAGGCTCCAAAGGCCGCAGCCGCCCCGAAACCAAAAGAAGCAGAACCCGCACCCAAACCCAAGGCCGAGCAGCCGGCCCGTAAGGAGGCAGCCCCCGTACCGACAGCTACAGCCGCCCCGGCTAAAACGCCCGAGAAGCCTGTAGAGAAGCCCGAGTCAAAAGAAACTCCGGCAAAAGAAGAACCGGAGATCTTCAGCGTGGGACTTCCAAAAAACGCGCCTTCGATCAACGTAATCGGTAAAATCGACCTCTCGGCTCTTAATCAGTCGACACGTCCGAAGAAAAAATCAAAGGACGAGCGTCGCAACGAACGCATGCAGCGTAATGCGCAGGGTGGCCAGGGCAACTCTGCCGGTGGTAACGGACAGAACGCATCAGCCCAACAGGCCGGACAGGCCAACGGCGACAAGCGCCGCCGTCGCCGCATAGGAGGCAAAGAAAAAGTCGACATTGAGAAATCGGCCCAGCAACAACAGCAACAACAGCGCAATAACTCCAGAAATTCCGGCAACAATAACGGAGGAGGAAACTCAGGTGGAAACAACCAGCGCAACAACCGCCGTGGCGGCAACGACGACAACAAGTCGCGCCGCGACGAACGTCGCCAGCAACAGCACCGTCCGGTACAAGCCGAAGTGAACGAGGAGGATGTGCAGAAGCAGATCAAAGAGACGCTCGCACGGCTTACCACCAAAGGCAAAGGACAGAACAAAGGCGTGAAGTGGCGTAAGGAGAAACGCGAGGCATTCGCCAACCGCGAGCGTGAGGCCGCAATACACGAAGCCGAGGAAAGCAAGATATTGAAGATCACTGAATTTGTCACGGCCAACGACCTGGCAATGATGATGAATGTGCCTATCAACAATGTCATAGCCACCTGTATGAACCTCGGCGTGATGGTGTCGATCAACCAGCGTCTGGATGCCGAGACCATCAATATTGTAGCCGATGAATTCGGATTCTCGACCGAATATGTATCGGCCGAGGTTTCGGAAGCCATCAGCCAGGAAGAAGACCGCGACGAAGATCTGCAGTCGCGACCGCCCGTAGTGACCGTCATGGGTCATGTCGACCACGGCAAAACCTCGCTTCTCGACTATGTGCGCAACGCCAACGTGATAGCAGGCGAGGCCGGCGGTATCACCCAGCATATCGGCGCATACAACGTCAAACTTGAAGACGGACGACACATCACATTCCTCGACACCCCGGGTCACGAGGCATTCACCGCCATGCGAGCCCGTGGAGCCAAGCTCACCGACGTCTGCATCATCATAGTGGCGGCCGACGACAATGTCATGCCGCAGACCATCGAAGCCATCAACCATGCATCTGCGGCAGGTGTGCCTATCGTATTTGCCATCAACAAGATTGACAAACCGACAGCCAACCCTGACAAAATCAAGGAAGAGCTCGCCAACATGAACTACCTTGTCGAAGACTGGGGCGGCAAATATCAGTCGCAGGACATATCGGCAAAAAAAGGAATCGGAGTGCCTGAACTTATGGAGAAAGTGCTCCTTGAGGCTGAAATGCTCGACCTCAAGGCCAACCCTGACCGTAAAGCCACCGGCTCTATAATCGAGGCATCCCTCGACAAGGGACGCGGCTATCTGGCCACCGTGCTCGTACAGAACGGCACACTGCGCATCGGCGACATAGTGCTTGCCGGAAAACACTACGGCAAGGTTCGCGCTATGTTCAACGAACGTAACCAGCGCATCAAGGAAGCCGGTCCCGGCACACCCGCCGTAATCCTCGGTCTCAATGGCGCACCGACAGCCGGCGACACGTTCAACGTGCTCGATACCGAACATGAGGCGCGCGAAATAGCCAACAAACGCGAGCAGCTGCAGCGCGAACTTGGCCTCAGGACCAAGAAAATCCTCACCCTTGAGGATATCGGTCGCCGCCGCGCCATAGGCAACTTCCAGGAGTTGAATATAATTGTCAAGGGCGACGTGGACGGTTCGATCGAGGCACTGAGCGACTCACTCATCAAACTCTCAACCGAATCGATACAGGTGAACGTGCTGCACAAAGCAGTCGGCGAAATTTCGGAAAGCGACGTGACACTGGCCGCCGCTTCAGACGCCATCATCATAGGCTTCCAGGTGCGTCCGTCGCAGGCCGCCCGCCGCGAGGCCGAACGCGAAGGCGTGGAAATACGCCTCTATTCGGTCATATACCAGGCCATCGAGGAGGTGAAGGATGCAATGGAGGGCATGCTCGCACCGGAAATCAAGGAGGAGGTCATCGGCACCGCAGAAGTGCTCCAGACTTACAAGATTTCCAAAGTCGGTACAATCGCCGGATGTATTGTCCGCGAGGGCAAAATCAAACGTGGTTGCAAAGTGCGCCTTATCCGCGACGGCATAGTCAAGTATACAGGCGAACTCGGCTCGCTCAAGCGTATGAAAGACGACGTGAAGGAAGTCGTGGCCGGATATGACTGCGGTATGAGCATCGCCGGCTACAACGACATCATGGAGGGCGATATAATCGAAGGGTTCGAACAAGTAGAGGTTAAGCAATCACTCTAACCCAAGGCCCGACGTGCATCGCGCACACATCAATATAGGCTCGAATCTCGGCGACAGCAGCGCCTACCTGAACGCTGCTGTAACCGGGATTCGTCATATACGGGGATGCCGCGTGACCGCAGTCTCTTCGCCCTTCCGAAGCCGGGCATGGGGATACGACAGTCCGAACATATTCACCAACATCGGCGTGGAGGTCGAGACCTCGCTCTCGCCGATTGACCTGCTTCACGAACTACAGGCCGTCGAACGCGCTATCTGTCACGAGCCGCACCGCACCCCATCGGGCATGTATGCCGACCGGCGCATCGACATCGACCTCATCACCTACGGCGACCTTACGGTCGATATGCCCGAGCTGAAAATCCCGCATCCGAGAATGCACCTGAGGGAATTCGTGCTTAGCCCTCTCGCCGAAATATCCCCCGACTGGCACCACCCGCTAATCGGGCTCACAGCAAAACAATTATCACAGACCATAATAAACCACCAGACAATGATACAGATAAGCAACCGTGTCAATAACCTTTCAGTGTCACAGACTCTCGCAATGTCGCAAAAGAGCAACGAACTCAAAGCCCAGGGCGTAGATGTCATAAATATGTCGGTAGGCGAACCAGATTTCAACACCCCCGACCATATCAAACTCGGCGCGATAGAGGCTGTCACAGGCAATTATTCGCGTTATACCCCGGTGGCCGGCTTTATGTCGCTGCGCAAGGCTATAGCCGACGACCTCAACCGCCTCGACAACACCGTCTTTGCTCCCGAGCAAATCGTCGTCTCGAACGGTGCCAAACAAGCTATATCCAACGTTCTTCTCGCCACAATCAATCCCGGCGACGAAGTGATAGTGCCCACCCCGGCATGGGTAAGCTATACAGAACTCATAAAGCTTGCCGAAGGAGTCACCGTAGAAGTTCCCGCCGCTATCGATACAGACTTCAAGATCACACCCGCACAACTCAAAGCGGCCATCACACCTCGCACACGCATGCTTCTTCTGTGCTCTCCGTCCAACCCCACCGGCAGCGTTTATACCCGCGAAGAGCTGCAGGCACTTGTCGACATTCTTGCCGAACATCCCGAAATCATCATCCTTGCCGACGAAATCTACCGGCATATAAACTACACCGGTACATTCGCTTCATTGGCTACATTCCCCGAGATCGCCGACCGCGTCGTCATCATCAACGGCGTTTCAAAAGCCTATGCCATGACCGGCTGGCGTATAGGGTATTGCGCAGCCCCCGTGCCATTGGCCAAAGCTGTCACGAAACTACAGGGACAGATGTCGTCGAACGCTTCATCCATAGCACAGAAAGCAGCCGAGACAGCCTACACCGGGTCGCAGGATTGTGTGGAGACAATGCGTAAGGCATTCGAGCGTCGCCGCGAACTCATCGTCGGCCTCGCCCGTGAGATAAAGGGATGGAAAGTCAATGTGCCCCAAGGCGCGTTCTATCTTTTCCCCGAAATCAAATCTTGCCTCGGCAAGACCGCCCCTGACGGACGTGTGATCGCCACCGACTCCGACTTCGCCATGTATATCCTCGAAGAAGCACACGTGGCCGCAGTGGCCGGATCGGCTTTCATGATGCCCGGTTACCTGCGTCTGAGCTATGCCACTTCCGAGACAAACATCATCGAAGCCCTTGCCAGAATCAGCCGGGCTGTCGACCGCCTCATTTAACCCCCTTGGCTAACGAACATATTGCGTAGCGGTGCGTTTAATCAATAAACGTAGACAGCTATTTATTTGTGGAAGGTTCAGTAGGACATAAAATCGCACACGTATCGCGCATCATAGGGCGTACGTTGCTATGGACAATCGTCGGGATTATGGCTCTGGCAGTCATAATCCCGGCACTGCTTTACGTTCCCTCAATACAGAACTGGGCAAAAGACACTGCACTTGGAATAGTGAGAAAGTCTACCGGCATGGATATTGACGTCGGCCATATAAGCCTGCGTTTTCCTCTGAAAATTCAAGTCGATGACGTAATGCTTGCGCTCACCCCAGGCGATACGATGGTCACTGCCGGATCGGCATCGCTGACAGTAAAGCCTCTGCCATTACTAAAGCTTGACATCGACATCAGTGGCGTCTCACTTGACGATGTATTCTACCGGATGGGGACTCCGGACTCAGCCATGTGGCTCACAGCGAGAGTTCGGCGGTTTGATCTCGATGCCACAGGGCTGAACCTTAAAACCGGAACTATTGACGTTGGCAAAGCGATGCTGGACGGGGGAAGCGTGAATCTTGTCATACGTGACACCACGGTTACAAAAGCACCGACCGACACCGCAAAGTCTAAACCCTGGCGTATTACAGCCGAAGAAATCGCTCTTCGCGACCTCACGTACAGCATGTCGATGCTTCCGACCATCGACTCGCTCGGATGCGTCATAGCCTCCGCCAAACTTGCCGACGCGGTCGTCGACCTCGGCACCGCACAAATCACAGCCGAATCTCTGACCGTCGCAAGCCGCAATATCACCTATCTCCTGCCCGAGAACTCCGAGAATTCCAGGATCTCCGAAAACTCTGAGGAATCCGAGATCTCCGAGAACACCCAGCCCTGGACGATCACAGCCTCCAAGATAATATTCACCGGCGATACGGCCACTTACGCCGTGCGCGGAGCTGTGCCTGCAAAAGGTCTCGATATGAACTACCTCCAGGCCACCACGATAGTAATAGAAGTCGACTCATTCTACAACCGGCTGACTGATATCACCGTACCGTTACGCAACCTCTCGGCCACCGAGAGGTGCGGCGTCTCGCTCCGTGCCGACGGCACATTCGCGATGGCCGACCGCGTGATGTATGCTCGTCAGTTCAATATCGCAACGGGATATTCCTCCTTTAAGCTGGATGCCGACATGGGAATCGGCGATATGGCCTCCGATCCGGATCTGCCGTTGCGGTTGCTGCTCGACGGCACACTCAGTCTCGAGGATGTAACCACCGCTATGCCTTCGCTTGAGCCCATCCTTAGAGGAGTGCCTCGCAATCCCGCCATTATCAAAGCCGACATCAATGGGACCACAGGCAGTATCGACATCGACAAAATAACAGCGTCGATACCTCGTTTTTTGTCGTTTAAAGCTTCAGGACTGGTCAGCTCCCCATTCAATATTGACAAAATCGGGGGACGCGTAACATTCAATGTCGATGCCATAGGGCTTAACGCTGTAAAGCCCACCCTGCTCGAAGCCAAACTCGCTAAAGAGATCAACATACCCGCCACACGAATAGCCGGCACGGTGAACTATTCGCCCGGACGAATAGCCGGCAATGCCTCGGTTGTATCAGGCGGCGGAAACATCGGACTCGATGCCCGCTGGGTACAGCGTGCCGAAAGCTATGACGCAAGCCTGAAGGTCAACCAATTTCCTGTCGGCGCATTCATGCCCTCTCTTGGAATCGGGACCGTGACGGCAAACTTTGCTGCCAAGGGCAAAGGCTACAACCCGCTGTCGCCAAAAACCGACATGGATATCAAAGCCGAAATCACCGACATAGCTTATATGGCCCGGGACTATCGCGACATAACCTTGTCAGCCAACCTCGCCGGAGGAAATGCCACCGGACAACTCCTGTCGACAAATCCCGATGCCGACCTCGATTTCGACTTCAAGGCCACGGTTGCCGACTCGGGTTACACATGGAATCTCGCCGGGAAGGTGCACCACCTCGACCCGGGCACCATGAAACTCACGGCATCGCCAATGAGCGGTTCAATGGCCTTATCTTCCGACGGCTCATGCGACGCATCAATGAAACGCATCAATGCCGACCTTAAGATTTCCGACCTCAACTGGGCCATGAGCGACATGAAATTTTCCACTAAGGCTATCGATCTCGACCTTGTCACGACTGACTCGACTGTGACAGCCATGCTCAACAACGGCGACCTTAACGCCAAGATTGTCTCGCTCTGCGGACTCGACTCGCTGCTGGCTCATTTCACGTCAACATCGGCGGCAATCGACAGCGCCCTTGTCAGGAAGAACCTCGATGTCGTGGCGCTCCAACGTGCCCTTCCGCCGCTGTCGGCCATAATCGACATGGGGACGAACAACATCGTCGGATCTATTCTGGCCGACCGCGACATGTCGTTCAAGAGTGTGCAGCTGTCGATGAACAACGACTCTCTCTTCAATCTCGGAGCCGACGCGCTGTTTATAAAATCAGGCAAAAACATGGTTGACACCGTGAATTTAGGCCTTGTACAGCACGGAAAATATCTTGCCTACAGTATCAAGGCCAACAACCGTCCGGGTACGATGGACAACTTCGCCCACATAAACCTCAACGGGTTTATAGCCAACGACCGGGCCACCGCACTCCTCCGGCAGTCCAATATCAAAGGAGAGCAGGGATTTATGCTCGGTTTGTCGGCAACGATGGCCGATTCGGCCATAACCGTTAAATTAGTGCCTTATAATCCCACCATCGGTTACAAAAAATGGACACTGAACAACGACAACTTCGTATATTTCAATTTTGTGACCAAGCATATAGATGCCAATCTGGCCATGCACAGCGACCGCAGCTATATCAAACTGTTCACCGAGCATGTCGACAGCACCGGAGTAGCCGATCCGTCGACGATCGGACAGATCGGTCACGGACAGGAGGACATAGTGCTCCAGTTGTCAGAAATAGAACTGGACGACTGGCTCTCCGTGTCGCCGTTCGCACCACCGATCAAGGGCGCCCTTAGCGCCGACATGCGGTTCAGATGGAATGCGAGCGAAATCACCGGCAAGGGCAATGTGGCTATCGACAACCTCTATTACGGGCGCGACCGCGTGGGATCGTTTGATGTCGGACTTGACATAACCAATACGACGGCAGGAACACTGCAGGCCAACGCATCGCTGATGGTCGACAGTGTAAAAGTAATCACGGCCATGGGACATCTGAACGACTCAACCGCCGCCGAGCCGTTCCTGCTCGATTTCTCGATGATACAGTTCCCGCTAAAAGTCGTCAATCCTTTCCTGCCGAAAGAATACGCACGTCTATCGGGAGTGCTTAACGGACAGATGGACATCACCGGCGACATGGCAAAACCCATATTCAACGGCTTCCTTGACTTTGATTCCACCGAGGTGAAGGTGGGGATGCTCGGCCAGTCATTCCGTTTCTCTGAGGATAAGATACCGGTCGACAGCAATGTGATCCGTTTCAAGGACTTCTCCATTACGGGTGCAAATAAAAACCCGCTGCGAGTCAACGGCACTGTCGACGCACGTCATCTGACCGACATACGCCTTGACCTTGACATGAAAGCAAAGGACATGCAGGTGGTCAACTCCAACCGTGCATCAGGTGGCGCCGATGTTTTCGGAAGGGCATTCCTCAATGTCGATGCCTCAGTCAAAGGAAACATGACCTATCTCGATGTCGATGCAACGCTCAACGTTCTCCCGGGTACAAATGTCACATATATTTATGAGACTGTTAACGGAACTTCCATCGTATCGCAAAGTTCGGAGGACATGGTACGTTTCGTCAATTTCAACGACACCACACAAGTAGCGGCGGCCGACTCGATAGCCAAGCCGTCAATGTCGATGAATCTTAATGCCAACCTGATTGTGTCGAACGGATCTACCATCAACGTATTCCTGTCGTCCAACGGCGGCAACAGAGTGGTAATCCAGGGCGAGGGCAACCTGAACTACTCGATGAGCCCGCTTAACGACGGACGCCTGACAGGACGCTTCAACATCAATGACGGCAACCTGCGCTATAGCCAGCCGCCATTACCCAGTTACAACTTCAACTTCCTCGAAGGAAGCTATGTGTCGTTCAACGGCGACATGATGAACCCGACCATCAACGTCAAGGCTACCGAATTAAAAAAAGCTATCATAGCCCAGTCAGACCAGAACAGCAACCGTGTCGACTTCCTGATATCATTAAATGTCAGCGGCACGCTTCAGACCCTCAATGTGGAGTTCGACCTGTCGACCGACAACGACATGACTGTGCAGAACGAGTTGTCGTCAATGACACCGCAGCAACGGGCCAACCAGGCTATGATGCTTCTCGCCGGAGGCTCTTATCAGGGTCCGAACTCCAAGAGCGCAGACCAGGCTTTCAATTTGTCGAAAGGGTTGTCAAGCTTCTACTCGTTAGTCCTCGGAGGATTCAACTCTTGGCTGGCAAATAACGTGAAAGGTGTCGATATATCGTTCGGCATTGACCAATACAACACCAAGACCGACGGAGCAAGAGAAACAACGACAAGCTACAGCTATCGTGTGTCGAAATCGCTCTTCAACGACCGTTTCAAGATTGTGGTCGGAGGCAATTATTCGACCGATGACAATGTCGACGACAATTTCGAACAGAACCTTATCAACGACATATCGTTTGAGTATATGCTCAACCGTAACGGCTCGATGATCATACGCATCTTCCGCCACACTGGATATGAAAGTATTCTCGAAGGCGAAGTGACCCAAACCGGTGTCGGATTTGTTTATAAGCACAAATTGGGAGCCATACGCGACATGTTCCGTTTCCTCAGACATCTGCGTCCGCGCCCCAAAAAGGACAACAATGACACTCATCACCAGCCTACCGACATTCTCAAACCCGACGACATCAAAGCTACCGAATAAATGACCTGTCTCCGACAATACATATTACCGGCTGTCGTAGCCATTGCGGCCCTGATATCATCGGCCTTGCTCTCCGGATGCTCCACCACAAGCAGGCTTCCGGAAGGCGAGATACTTTACACAGGCATCAAGAAGGTAGATATCGTAATGCCCGAAAAGAACGAGAAGATAGCTCAGGGGGTTGATGAAGCTCTTACAGGAGCTGTGAAGGTGAAACCTAACAATGCGATGCCCATGTCGCTCGGCTACTACTACCGCTTCCCGTTGCCGTACGGTCTGTGGATTTGGAACCATTGGTACAAATCCAAAAGCGGATTGAAGCACTGGGCCTACAACAAGTTCGCTGCAGAACCGGTCCTGGTGTCGGATGTGCGACCTGAAGTCAGGGTGCATATGCTCGACCAGATACTGGACAATAACGGATATTTCAGGGGCACATCGTCTTACGAACTCGTCCAAGGCAAAAACAAGCGCAAGGCAAGCATACTCTACCGGGTCAATCCGGGCCCTGTCTACAACATCGACTCTATACAGCTGCTTCCCGACACATGCCATCTCAACCACATCATCGACTCTGTGGCAATCGCAGGCACGTACCTGAAACCGGGCGTACGCTACTGCACCGATTCGCTGTCGACCGAACGCCTGAAAATAACCAACGCCGTGCGTAACCGTGGATATTATTTCTTTAAACCGGAATATATCGAATACCTCGCCGACTCACTCATCAATCCCGGCCATATAGCCCTTCGCATGGTTCTGGGTGCCAATGTACCCAAGCATGCGCTCTGGCGTTACCGCACAGGCAAAATAACCACACGCATCTACCGAAACACAGGTGGAGGCGTTCCCGACACCATCGACACCCGCAGGGGCAGACTGATAGTGATGCGTCCGGCTCGCCTGCGAAAAAATATGATACCTGAATGTATCACTTTCCGCGAAGGCAAGGTGTTCTCGGTGCGCGACATGAACCGCACACAGAACTATCTATCGCGTCTCGGGATATTCAACGGCATCGACATAGAGGCTTACTCCGATTCGGCCAATGCCATCAATGACAAGGGCGAGCACCTGCTGAATGTCGACATATCCTGCACATTCGACAAGCCGCTCGAAGTGAGCCTTGAGTTGAATGTGTCGTCAAAGTCAAACAGCTACATAGGCCCGGGTCTGAATATCGGAGTCACCAACCGCAACCTCTTTGGCGGAGGAGAACTGCTCAATGTGTCGCTCAACGGCACTTATGAGTGGCAGACCGGGCGCGACCAAAACCGTTCGGTGTTCAACTCCTACGAGATAGGACTTACCGGGACTCTCTCCTTCCCCCGGCTACTCGCCCCACGATTCATACCTCGTTCGCGCCGAGCAGTCAACTGGACACATATTTCGCTGAATTTCGACCTGCTGAACCGGCCTCACTATTTCAAGATGTCGCAGTTCAACATGTCGTATGCCTACGACTGGCGGGCCTCACGTCACGTCAGCACAACGTTCATGCCTTTCAAGCTTACATACACCAAACTGCTGCACACGACCCACGACTTCGACTCGATAATGACGGCAAATCCGGCAATCGGGCAAAGTTTCAGGAATCAGTTCATACCGCAGATGCAGTTCAGCTACACCTATGACCGGGCGTTTGGCCATGACAACACCATAAACTGGCAGTTCACTATCCAGGAAGCCGGCAACCTGTTCTGGGGCATCTATGAGCTGTGTGGCAAGAAAGGCGAAAAACAGCTGTTCGGCACACCGTTCTCACAATTTGTAAAGGGCACGACACAACTTGTTTACGGACATCGTCTTAGCGGCGACAACTGGATAGTGTCGCGTGTGGCTGTGGGAGCTGCCCATGCCTATGGCAATGCGAGTCAGGTGCCCTACAGCGAGCAATTTTACGTTGGCGGCGCAAACTCTGTCAGGGCGTTCACCGTCAGGAGTATCGGGCCCGGAAGCTATCGTGCGCCTGAAAACGTGGTGAACGGTTACTTTGACCAGACAGGTACATTTAAATTTGAGGCCAATGTCGAATACCGCTTCCCGATTCTCGGCCCCATCCACGGTGCTGTGTTTCTCGATTCCGGCAACGTATGGCTTCTGAAAAAAGATCCCAACCGTCCGGGCGGCGAGCTGAAAGCCAAGAGCTTTCTGCGCGACCTGGCCTTGGGCACAGGTGTCGGATTGCGCGTAGATATAGGCATGATGGTGATCCGAGGCGACCTCGGTATCGGTATACACGCTCCGTATGACACCGGTAAAAGCGGTTATTATAACATGAAGAGTTTCAAGAAGTCGCTCGCTTTACATCTCGCAATTGGATACCCATTCTAAAAATTTCATTTTTCGATGAAAAATTTAGTATGATTAGTCGATTTTCCAAGTCTACAGTTGTGTTTTTCCAAAATAAGTTACTATCTTTGCGCTCCAATTCAACGAATGCAAATGTATAGTTACGACAATCCTCGCCCCCTTGTCATGATTGACAACGTCGTCTTCGGATTTGACGGAGTAGGGCTTAATGTGCTGCTGATACAACGACAGGAAGAGCCGTTCAAAGGAACTTGGCGTCTCCCGGAGGGGTACTTGCTATCCGATGACTCTTTAGAGACAAATGCAGCGCACATACTCAGTGAAGAGACTGGCCTGAGCGATATATATATGGAACAATTCGGAGTATTCAGCGACTCTGAGCGCGTTCCTTCCGACCGGGTGCTCACCATCGGATTTTTCACCTTGGTAAGCCGTAGCGATTTCCGGAATCCGATTTCCGTAGAGGGATACCGCACCGCCTGGTTCCCGATTGAAGAAATACCGGTCGAGCTGGCATATGACACGGCAAACCTGATTGAAGTTGCCCGACAGACTCTCAAGGACCGTTCACATATCGCCCCTGTCGTTTTCAATCTGCTTGACCACAAATTCTCAATCAGTGAATTGCAACGGGTAATCGAGGTGATAAACGGAACGGACTATGACCGTCGCAATTTCTACCGTAAAGTCATATCCACCGGTCTGCTCAACCCCGAAGGCATGGCCGCAATCCGAGCCGCCCACCGTCCACCCCAGCTGTTCAGCTTCAGGAACGACCTTTATGAGGACATGCTCAAAGAAAACCCGGCCATGGAATATCCCTTCATATTCTGAAATTAGTCTTATAAAAAAATAAAGCCCGCACAAGCGGGCTTCTTTTTTATCCATATTTTGGTCAGATGCGGAGACGGAGGGAGGCGGTGAGGCTGCGGGGCTGCATCGGGCCGAAGATATAGCCCGAATCGCGAAGCGGGCCTTTGTCGAAATGACGCTGATAGCTGTTGAAAATGTTTATTATACCTGCGCTCAACGTCAGCGTCGAACTGTGCATGATCGGAAAATCATATCCGAGCTTAAAGCCGAGATCGAAGAACTGGGGTGAATCCTCGGCCACGTCGACCGGTGTTCCCGATCCGGCCATATGCTGCACAAGCATCGAACCGCTGTAAGTTCCGTTCAGCGAGGCTTTGAGCCGGCGTGTCACCTCATATGTGAGAGTAAGGTACCCATAAAGGTCAGGCGTACGGAACATGCGTTTGACAGGCGCCACATCCGAATCCTCGCTCCAGTATTCCGGACTCTTATACCGGCTGCGCTGCCAGGTCAGTCCCAACTGCAGGTCGATGCGTTGCGGAAACACGACTTTGGCTTCCATATTGACTCCATACACACGCGCTCCCGAGCCATTGTAACGTTCGAGCACAGTATTGCCCTCGGCATCAGGCTCGTCGAGTTTGCGGAGGGCAAACACATCACGAAGATCGGTAAAGAATCCTTCGACCATGATATTGGTCTGAATATTGCCGAACCTATGGTAGAAATCCACCGAGCCGCTGATACTGTTGCTTTTTTCATGTGTCAGACCCGGAGCAAGCACCGTGACCACACGCTCGCCACCGACAACCGCCACGTGGAAGTCCTCGGAATAGGCCTGAGGCGAGCGGAAACCTGTAGAATACGACAGACGGAAATTCAATTCGTCCGATGGATTGAAGCGTATGTTGGCACGTGGTGACAGTATCGGGTTCTTAATAATCGAATTATTGTCAAAACGGCATCCTAACAGAAATCCCCAGCGATCGTCGCGCCATTCATTCTGAAGATAAGCGCTATAGATGTTGATGCGCTGCTTCACGTCGTGATTGTAGCTGACAGTAACGTCATGCAGGTAATTATAGTTATACTCAAGTCCGGCTATAAGTTCGGAAGGCATGAACAGAAGGCGGTCAAACTTATGGGTAAGCTGCGCTCCTGAAGTCACGACCAGGTCATGGGTGTTGCCATAGGCATTGGGGTCCATATTGCTGCCGTAATAGCTTGTGCGCTTTGTGTTCTGCAGCGCTGCGAATACATTGAGATGGTCGGCCCGTGACCGGGAATACAGGTCGAACGAGGCTTCGCCGCCATGGATATTGTGGTCTACCTGCTCTGCGATCATAGCCTGATGCGGGGGCAGGTCGAGATTATCGCCACCGCGACGGTATTCATGCGTGCCGTGGTATTCGACAGTAAGGCGCGTGTCGTCTGACGGACGGCTGAACACACGCGCACCTATTGTCTGGCTCTTCAGCTGGGCTATCTCAGTGAAGCCGTCGCCATTGTCGTCATATCCGTCGCGATAGCGGTTCTGCCCGTAGATAAACATGCCGAGTCGATTGTTACCGTTGACCACCGACGCGTTTAGAGTCGTATTGTTGTCGAGCGAGCCTGTTATGCCCACCGATGTGAGCGTGTGGGACGCCTCGGCTGAGTTGACCACCGGGTCGCGGGTGATTATGTTTACAGTGCCTCCGATAGCCGACGAGCCGAAAAGCGCCGAGCCCCCGCCACGCATTATCTCCACACGGTCGATCATATTGGCGGGAATCTGCTCCAGACCATAGACGCCGGTCAATGCCGAGAAAACAGGTCTGGAATTCATCAGTATCTGGGAATAATGCCCGTCAAGGCCGTTTATCCTCACTTGGGTGAAACCGCAGTTCTGACAGTCGTTCTCTACCCTCACACCCGGCTGGTAACTGAGGCCGTCTGCCAGTGAACAGGCGTTCACCTGTCTGAAAAGCTTGCCGGTGGCAATGCTTACCAACGCCGGACTTGTGCGGCGTTTTGTCTCGCTCTTGCTGCCGGTCACAACCACCTGGTTGAGCATAAAGGCATCCGGGGCAATTTCGAAGTTTACTTCGATAGTGCTGTCGCTGACAACCTTGATTTCTTTTCGTTCTGTCGAATAGCCCATACATGAAGCTTCGATAACATAGCGTCCCGGGCGCAGATCGCGGAGGGTATAATGGCCGGATGCATCAGTGAGTGTAGCCACTGTGGTGCTGTCGAGTCGGACAGTGCAGTATGAGATATGTTCACCGGTCTTGACATCGATGACATGTCCGGTGATATTGGCATCGGACGGCAGCTGGGCAGTCAGTCCGTGCAACGACATAGCCGACACTGCCATCAGCGCCGACAATATTATATGTTTCATTGATTGGTTGTTGAAAGTGAATAGAATGTCTTGAGGAGGAGATCCGTCATACCCTCTCGGGCGGTCCTCTGAGTCTTATACCTTCTCGGTCACATTCAATCACTTTGCCGGCCGGCTCGGACAGGATTGTATCCACCGGCGTGTCTATACGGCAATCGAGAGTCAAGGCATCCGCTGACTCACATGTCACGGCTGCGACATTAATGGCCGTGATCAACGTCATTTCAGACGATGTGTGCGAATGGCTTTTGCCGGGTGCAAAAGGATGGGAATGAGTGACAATACGACCGTCGTAACAATGTGCATGTACGAAAACGGTGTTCCCGCAAACGAAGTATGCGAGAACGGCTACCATAGCCAGCGCCGTATGTCGTATCCATCTTTTCATTTTCGCCGCAAAATTACGATTTTTTTGTCAAATAAACTTGATAGCGGACATCAGACTGTCCAGACTGTCCGAAATCGGACACTTTCACAATTGCTATTTCGCTGGTTTTAAACATCTTAATATTTTGGCAAGGTAATTGCTGAAAATATTATCAAAATTTAGAAACGGACAATGGACCGCAATCTGACAAAAAACGAAATAACCTCACGACGGCTGCGCACCCTTGCCAAATACACGACAGGCGTGGCGGTTGTCGGCATCGGAATATGGCTCGTGTCGACCTGCAGCGGCGAGAGTGTCAGCGAGTCATCGCTACGGTTCGCCACAGTCGATACCGGCGAAATCGAGACGAGCGTAATCGCCTCGGGGCGTGTAGTCCCGGCCACCGAAGAAATCATCGTCTCGCCGGTGGCCTCAAGAATTCTCGAGGTTTACTCAAAAGTGGGCGATCTGGTCGATAACGGCACTCCCCTCCTGCGTCTCGACCTCGAGGCCTCACGCAACGAATATCAGAGTCAGAACGACCAACTCGACATGATGCGACTCGACCTTGAGCGGCTTCGTGCCCAGAACGAGACCACACTTAACGAACTGACGATGCAGGTGCGCGTTGCAGAAATGCAGCTAAGCCGGCTCGAAAGCGAACTGGCCAACGAACGCTATCTCGACAGCATCGGAGGCGGAACAACCGAACAAGTAAACAAAGTCGCCTATGAACTCCGGTCGGCACGGCTCGACCTCGACCGGCTGCGTCAGAAACTCGCTAACGAAAAACGCATCATGAGCGCGAACGAACGCTCCAAACTTCTCGAGATCGAAATCAAAAACCGCCAGCTCGCACTTAACCGCCGTCAACTCGACGATGCCGAGATACGCTCACCGCGCCGGGCCACAGTCACGTCGATAGCATCCGAAATCGGAGCCACTGTCGGTCAGGGACAGGTAATGGCCACCGTGGCCGACCTCGGCCATTTCAAAGTTGAAGGCTCGGTCAACGACACTTACGGACGCGATGTCAAACCGGGAGACCGTGTGCGCATGAACGTTGCCCGTCAGTCGCTCAACGGCTCTGTAACGGGTGTTTCTCCTACTTCGACAAACGGCCTCTATGAATTCACCGTGGCCCTTGACTGCGACAGTGCTTCGGGACTGCGCCCCGGACTCAAACCCGACATTTACATATCCACAGGCCTTATATCCAACGCGCTGCGCCTTCCGAATGAAAATTTCTATACCGAGCCGGGAGCCTACACATTTTTTGTAGACACGGGTGACGGCCGTCTCGAACGACGCGCCGTAAAGCTTGGCAAAGCAAGTTATGACTACGTGGAAGTTGTGTCGGGACTGCGGCAGGGAGAACGGGTTGTAATCTCCGACATGAAATCATACACCGAAAAGGAATATTTGAAACTTAAATGATTATGATAAAAGTCTATTTCAAACAAGCATGGCAGCTGATGAAGCAGAACAAACTCTTCTCAGCTCTTTATATCGGAGGTACGGCGTTACCACTGATATGCACGACGTTTTTCTTCGTCACATTATATGTGATGACAGTGCCCATTTATCCCGAGTACAAACGCAATGACACAGCATACATGACTTACGCAGCGGTAAGATCTGATGGAACATACTGGATGAGTTCAATTTCGTCTTATGCTTTGAAAGAGTACATCTATGGTGTTGAAAACGCCGAACTTGTATCGGCCCAACGTAGTTTATGGGGTGAACAGGAAGTGTCGACACCCGGAGGCGATATTCTGACTATAAATCTGAAGCCTACCGATGCAGCATTCTTTGATGTCTATTCTTTCGATTTCGATGAAGGGACAAGCTTCACAAAAGAGGACTTCGAAGCCGGAGCTTTAAAGGCTGTGATCAACACATGGCTCGCCGGACAGATTTTCGGCGATTCACAGGCGATAGGCAAAGATATCATAATCAACGATGTGACTTACCGTGTGGTCGGCGTAGTGAAATCAGGCAATGCTATACACGAGATGTCATATGCCGATGCCTACATTCCTTACACATCACTCCCCGATTACGACTCACAAGGCTCGGAAGATATGCTCGGTTCATACAAGGCAGTCTTTGTAACGCCCGATCTTAAGGCGCTCCAGGACGAAGTTGCAGAAATTGTGCGGCGATACAACTCTGTCGACACCACAAGAATCCTTGAAATTCCCAATCAGCCACAAGCACATATTGACAAAGTGCTTGGCGACAATGTTGAACGCGCACCGTCGAGCGTCTGGGACAAGATACTGCAGTTCGTACCGGTCATACTCGGACTGCTGTTAGTCCCGGCCCTCAATCTCAGCGGCATGATTGCCGGACGGATGAACATGCGCTCACGCGAGCTTGCTGTCCGCAAAGCTTTCGGTGCCGGACATCGCGCCCTGCTCAACCAAGTGTTGTGGGAAAACCTGCTGCTGACACTTATAGGTGGCGTGATCGGGCTTATCACGACATGGATACTCCTTGCCACCTGCACCGGCAGCATCTGGGGCAAGACCTTACGGCTATACAAAAACGCGGCTGCGGGCGACAGCCTTTCATGGGACATGCTCTTCTCGCCGGGAATATTCGGCATCGTACTGTTGCTGTGTCTGATACTCAATATCATATCGGCGCTTATTCCGGCTTGGAACTCACTGCGCCACCCTATTGTCAATTCGCTTAAATAACGCCTATCATGTTTAAAATAATATTAAAGAATCTATGGCGCCGGCGCAAGGCCAACGGCTGGCTGTTTGCCGAACTGGTGATTATCACAGCCCTCATGTGGTTCATAATCGACCCCGTAGTTGTGGTCAATTACGACCTCTCGCTTCCTTTAGGATATGATTCCGACCGCCTGGTAACTGTCGATTTTAATTCCTTAAGGGAGCAGTCACCAAAATACGACGGTGCAGCCGACTCAGCCGACGTACGTCAAGCCTCTGTCGAGGCAATCTATAACCGTCTCCGATCTATCAAAGGGGTCGAATCGGTCACTTATTTAGGAGAGCAGCTGCAAATCAACGGAGGCGGAATAAGTATCAACATTTTCAATTCCGGCAATAAAGCAGTGGACTCTCTTGCAAGGTCGACATTTATATTCGATTTTATTCCCGGACATTCTTATTTTGAGACATACGGCATCAAAAGCATGGAAGGAAGTCCGTCACCGGAAGAACTGTCGCAGGTTTCTGACCCAAACGCCATAATCATCACACGTAATGTCGCAGAACATTACTGGCCCGGAGAAAAGGCTGTCGGCAAACGTTTTATAAAAAGCACTTCAGAAGACATGGACACAACCTGGTATACGATAGCCGGAGTGGTGGAAAATGTACGTGGCTACGATCAGCTGCATGTCTCATCAACCGTTTTCCGTTCGTTCCCGACCAAAGACACGCCCAATAAATTCACAATGGTGTTACGGGTAGCTGAAAACGAATCAACCGACAAAATCGCCGACAAGATTTCTTCAGAACTTAGGAGTGATCTCAAGGCAGGTAACTATATGCTCAAATCAGTTACTACTTATGATCAGTTGCGTAAGAACCACTGGGACTCGAGTTCAGGCAGCGGACGATACAATATTATGATGCTTCTTGCAGCGTTTTTCTTCATCTGCCTCATGCTCGGCGTTATCGGCAATTTCTGGCTTCAGACACGCCAGCGGTTCAAGGAAGTGGGAGTTTTGCAAGCCTTCGGAGCCAACCGTTCGAATATCATGAAAATGCTCTTGGGCGAAAGCTCGGTGCTGACATTCTTCGCATTTATAATCGGTGACCTGATATACCTTCAGATAGCTCTTGCATACGGCGTATCAAAAGGCTTTGTAACCATCGGTTATCTACAGTGGGACAATGTATGGGTTGTACGCTTCTGGCCGCATTTCTTTATTATTTCTGCAATAGTGCTCGTAATTATGGAAGCCTGCGTGCTTTTAGGCACATGGCTCCCGGCGCGTTCGCTGAGCCGAATCAATCCTGTCGACGCTCTCCGCGACGAGTAATAATCAACCATTAAAACTCAACCACAATGATAAAACTTAACGAAATCAGCAAAATATACCGCACCGACACCATCGAGACCCGCGCCCTTGACGGCGTTAGCCTTACAATCGACAAGGGCGAGTTTGTCAGCATCGTGGGCCCGTCGGGATGCGGCAAGTCAACTCTTCTTAATATCATAGGCCTCCTCGACACTCCGACCACCGGCACTGTGGAAATTGCCGGACAACCGGTAGCGGGCTTGAAACGCAATGCACTGGCAAAAATGCGTAACGAGACTTTGGGATTCATATTTCAGAGCTTCAACCTCATACCGACGCTTAACGTCCTCGACAACGTGACAGTGCCTTTGCTCTACCGCTCCGGCGCCGGCAATCGCGAGGAACTCGCCCGTCAGGCGCTTGCCATGGTCGGTCTGAGCAACCGCATGAAACACATGCCGTCGCAGCTCTCGGGAGGTCAGGCGCAGCGTGTGGCGATAGCACGCGCTATAGTGGGCAATCCGCAGATAGTGCTCGCTGACGAACCGTGCGGCAACCTGGATTCAAAGATGAGTACCGAAATCATGGCGATACTTCATGATCTTAACGAGAAACAAGGCCGTACGGTCGTAATGGTGACTCACAACGAGGAACAGGCTCGCGAGACAAACCGGATAATCAGGTTCTTTGACGGACACCGGGTCAAGTGACAGATGGCCGCATTCCGAATTATATTGTGCTTCACGCTCTTGCTGTCGCTTCCGGGCATATCGCCGGAGGCGGCAGCCGAGGAGCGTGTAATCACACTCGATCAGGCAATAATGCGTGCGCGGGTCAACAGCACCGACGCGGCTGTGGCCGTAAACGAACTGAGAAGCGCTTACTGGCAGTACCGCTCGTTCCGCGCCGACCTGCTTCCGGAAGTGAAACTCAAGGCTACACTCCCATCCTACAGCAAGCAGTTCAACAGCTACCAGCAATCCGACGGGGCGTACACCTTCCTGCGCTCCGACAATCTGGCCCTCTCGGGAGAACTGTCGGTTGAGCAGCGCATCTGGCTGACCGGCGGACAATTGTCGCTGACCTCATCGCTCGACTACATGAGGCAGCTATCGGGCGACAAACGCAACCGATACATGACGGTCCCTGTGGCATTGAAACTTACACAGCCTCTTTTCGGAGTCAATACCGTCAAATGGGACCGCCGCATCGAACCGGTGCGCTATACCGAGGCCAAGGCCAATTTTGTAAGCGCGACCGAGGAAGTTGCCATGACGGCAATACAGTACTATTTCAACCTGCTTTCGGCACGCGAGGATGTCAGTTCGGCCACTACCAACCTGCGCAATGCCGAGAAGCTTTACGAGGTCGCCCGGGCCAAACGCGAAATGGGCCGCATCAGCGAGAACGACCTGCTGCAGATTGAGCTGAACCTTCTTAACTCGCGGTCGAAACTCACGTCAAGCGAAAGCAATCTGAAAAGCTCCATGTTCACACTCAGGGCGTTTCTCGACTTTCCCGAGACAGTTGACCTTGTACCCGTAGCGCCGTCACTTCCCCCGCTGTGCCGAATCGATTATCCGGAAGCGGCATCCATGGCCAGACGATACAATCCCCTCGCCATGACAATTCGCCGAAGCCAGCTCGAAGCCGACTATGAGGTGGCTAAGGCCAAAAGCGACATGCGCGAGGTCAACCTCTTCGCCCAGGTCGGGTATACCGGCACCGATGCCGAAATCAACCGCGCCTATTCGCGCCTGCGCGACAACCAGGTGGTTGAACTCGGCATCTCACTGCCTATACTCGACTGGGGGAAGCGGCGTGGCCGTGTCAAAATGGCCGAAAGCCGTCGCGAGCTAAACACCAGCCGCATGCGACGTCGTGAGGCCGATTTCAACCAGAATCTATTTGTTTTGGTCGAACGGTTCAACAACCAGAGCCAGCAGGTGGCACTGGCGGCGAGAGCCGACACTATCGCCGTCAAACGTTATGACAGCAGCGTGGCCACGTTCCTCACAGGGCGCATATCGGCTCTTGACCTGAACGACTCCCAGTCGGTCAAAGACTCGGCCCGGGCCAAATATCTAAACGAGCTGTTCTACTATTGGTATTACTTCTATCAGCTTCGCAGTATCACGCTTTGGGACTTTGAGACTGCGATGCCAATCGAATATAATGTTGACGAATAGTTGACATATATTTTGTAAATTTGCAGTATGATCCTTATTGTTGATGACGATCCGAGTATCCGCAGTTCCCTGTCACTGCTCATGAAAGTTTCGGGGAAGGAGGCCCGTTGTGCCGCCACGCCCGAAGCAGCCCTGACAGCCGTGCGGGAGTGCGAACCCGACGTGGTACTTCTCGATATGAATTTCACCGCCGGCAACACGACCGGACGTGACGGCATCGAACTGCTTCAGCGTCTGCGCATACTTGCGCCCAAGTCCTCGGTCATACTGATGACTGCCTGGGGCAGTATCGACCTTGCCGTCGAAGGAATGCGGGCAGGTGCATTTGATTTCGTGACAAAGCCATGGGACAACCGGGCATTGATGGCCCGCATCGACACAGCCCTGAAAATCAACGGGGAACGGCATTCCGACGTGAGGTTCGACCGTGGAGGTATCATCGGCCATGATCCCGGACTTGAATCTGTCCTTAACACCGTAGCCAAGGTATCGGCCACTGACGCCCCCGTGCTGATTATGGGTGAGAGCGGTACTGGCAAAGAACTTATAGCCGAAGCTGTACACCGCAACAGCCTGAGGGCATCAGGTCCTTTTGTCAAAGTAAATCTTGGCGGGATGCCGCAGTCGCTGTTCGAAAGCGAAATGTTCGGCTACCGCAAAGGGGCATTCACAGGAGCCGTAAGCGACCGTGTCGGCCGATTTGAGGCGGCCGACGGTGGCACCATATTTCTTGACGAGATAGGCGAACTCGACCTTGCCTCTCAAGTGAAGATGCTTCGCGTGCTTCAGGAGCAGTGTTTCGAACCGTTGGGCTCGAGCGAGACACACCGCGTCGACGTGCGCGTGATCTGCGCTACGAATGTCGATCTCGAAGCGATGGTTTCGGAACAACGGTTTCGCGAGGACCTGCTTTACCGCATCAATCTGGTCAGCGTAACCTTGCCACCCTTGAGATCTCGCGACAGATCCGACATAGTGCTCCTTGCCGAAAGCTTCCTTGCCGACTGCTGCCGGCGTTACCGACGGAGCGACACAGGCCTGTCTCCTGACGCTGCAGCATATCTGAAATCGCTGCCTTACCCCGGGAATATACGTGAATTAAAAAATCTTGTGGAGCGTACCTTCCTACTGACCGACAATCATTCATTAGGCGCGGACGACTTCAAACGCATGAACGAAATTTCCGGAAAATCGACATCCGGGACATCACTCAAGCTCGAAGATATTGAAAAGCAACGTATTACTGATGCTCTTGACCGGCATAAAGGTAACATATCCCAGGCTGCACGCGAACTCGGCGTCAGCCGCGCTGCCTTATACCGCCGCATCGAAAAATTCGGCCTTTAACTCCTCCTATCGCAACTACACCTGTGAAAATAAAATATCTTTTCTTCATTCTCGCATTATTAATTTTGCTCCCATGGTGCATACTCTTCATACTGATTGAAGAGTCAAGCCCTATTATATTCTTTGTTGGCGGGGATATTAAGATTCCTACAGGCAATACGGATCATTCTACTTTTTTTATTGCTGAAGGTCTTACGGTCGTCACGCTGGTGTTTCTGTTTTTCTTTTATATGCGTGTCATTAAGCCGTTTGATACTATAGCCAACGGGGCGAACATGCTGCGCGAACAAGACTGGAACACACATCTGCGTCCGGTAGGACAGCCGGACACCGACCTAATTGTCAACCTGTTTAACGATCTTCTCGACCGACTTTCGCTTGAGCGTGTCGGCAACGAAGAACAGTCGCGAATGTTTGAAGAGTTTATGGCCAACACACCTGTGGGTGTAATAATGGCTGATTCAGACGGCAATGTCATGATGGCGAACCAAGCCTCGGAAGAATTTGTCGGTGACAGCAAGAAGCTTCTCGGAAAACCAATATCCAAAATAGGGGGGAAAATAGGCTCCTGTCTTGCCTCTCTTCGCCGGACCGGCATCGAAACCATACAACTGAACGGCGGTGTTTCGGCACGCTGTCTGAGGCGTAGCTTTTATCACTTGGGAATGCCATGCGATTTCTATATTATTGAAAATGTCACCGAGACTATTATCGACGCCGAGAGAAGAGGCTATGAAAAAGTAATACGTATCATGGCTCATGAAGTCAACAATGTGGTCGCCGGGATGACATCGGTTCTCGACACTCTTGCTTCGGTTTGCGACGACAAAGAATTTTCAAGTCATCTTACTCAATGTTCACACAGTGCGCTAAACCTCAGCCGGTTTATAGGCCGGTATGCCGACGTGGTCCGACTTCCGCAAGCTGTTGTCCGTCAAACCGACATCGTAAGCTTCATCTCGTCACGCATGACACTTCTGTGCAGCCTCGCCCGGACGAGCGGAATCACCATTACATTTGAACCCGAATGCTGCGAATACTCCACTCAGATCGATCCCGTACTGTTCGAGCTTGTGCTTATCAACATTGTCAAAAACTCGGTTGAGAGCATCCTGTCATCGCCACTGCCTCCGGACGGCGGGTCTGTTACCATACGTTTGTCAGGATGTGCAGACAATTCGGAAGGTGCACTAATAACTGTAACCGACAACGGTCCGGGCTTAAGCCCCGGAGCCTCGATATTCACTCCGTTTTTCACCGACAAACCCGGCGGTCACGGTCTCGGCCTCATGGTGGTGCGCGAGGTGCTCCGCAGCCACCGATTCAGATTTGACCTGTCCTCTGCCCTGGGCCTCACCACATTTACCATCTGGCTTAAGCCGCAAGACGAGTCGAACAATGCCGAACATTAATGCGAGATGCTTAGTTATAGTGTTGTCGGGTCGAAAGATTTGACGTAACTTTGCAGACACATTATGCTTATGACACCCCTATCGCCCACCAGGCACCACATATATTACATGGCCATGGCTTTGTCGCTTACAACGGCCATAAGTGCCGGAGCGTCGCCCGTTACCGAGGCCGATCCGGTTTACGCCGACACGCTGACCCTTGACGAAGTGTCAGTCACCGCCATAAAGCAAGGCTTAAAAATCAGCGATCAGCCGGTGGCCTCAACCACCGTGCGCTCTGAAGAAATCGACCGACTTAACATCCTCACAATGAAGGATGTCAGCGAAATATCACCCAATTTCTACATACCGTCGTACGGGTCGCGAATGACCTCGTCGATATATGTGCGCGGCATTGGCGCACGCATCGACCAGCCCGTGGTCGGACTGAACGTCGACAACGTGCCATTTCTCAACAAAGACAACTACGACTTCGACCTGTTCGACATCGAACGCATTGAAGTGCTTCGAGGTCCTCAGAGTACCCTCTACGGACGCAACACGATGGGAGGACAAGTGAACATCTACACACTGTCGCCTTTCCGCTATCAGGGAGGCAGACTGTTGGCACAGGGAGGCAACGGGCCGCTAACCCGCATGGGCATAGGATGGTATAAGAAGTTCAGCGAACGCCTTGCAATGTCGTGGAACGGCTATTTCAATTATTGCGGCGGATTTTTCAAAAACCTGTTTGACGGATACCACGTCGGTAGAGAAAAAAATTTCGCATTCAGATGGAAAACCGATGCCCGGCTGGGAAACGGGTGGACACTCGAAAACGCGGCAGCACTCACATTCGCCCGTCAGGAAGGTTACCCTTATGCCTATGAGCCGACAGGCGAAATAAATTACAACGACACCACTTATTATAGGCGTAACGCGTTCAATGACGGTCTCACGGTTCGCTGGTCGGGTAATAAAATATCGGTGTCGTCGATCACCAGCTTTCAGTATATCGACGATTGCATGACTCTCGACCAGGATTTCCTGCCGCTTGACTATTTCACATTAACACAGGACCGCAAGGAATGGGCCGTAACCCAGGATTTCGTGGCTAAAGGCGATGTCGGACGATATTCATGGCTCGGCGGCCTCTTTGGATTCTACAGGCACACCGACATGGACGCGCCGGTGACATTCAAGCAGTTCGGAATCAAAAAACTTATTGAAGAAAAGCGAAACGAGGCCAACCCCGACTATCCGATCAGCTGGTTCGACCCTGAATTTGTACTCGGAAGCCATTTCAAATATCCCGTCCACGGACTCGCCCTGTATCATCAGAGCACACTGCGTCTGGGGAGATTCACGCTCAGCGGCGGTCTGAGGCTCGACTATGAGCACGCACGCCTCGACTATCGAAGCGTCTGCAACACAGCTTTCATCATCAAGCATATCGAACCTGACGGTACTGAAACCATTTTCCGGCGTGAAGCCGTAGATATAGACGACAGCGGCAAACTGTCGAAATCGTTCGTACAGCTTCTCCCGAAAATCGCCCTTACATGGAATATACCCGGCAAGACCAACTCCAATCTTTTTGCCTCAGTGGCCAAAGGATACAAATCGGGCGGCTTCAATACCCAGATGTTCAGCGACGTGCTTCAGCAGCGACTCATGCGCATACTCGGTCTCGGCGTTTCATACGACGTGGACGATATTGTCAGCTACAAGCCTGAAAAAAGCTGGAATTATGAAATCGGCGCTCACATCGAATGCGCCGGAGGCAAAGTGCTTTCCGATGTGGCTCTTTTCTATATCGACTGCCGCGACCAGCAGATGACGGTGTTCCCCGACGGAACCACCACCGGACGTATGACCACCAATGCCGGCCGTACACGCAGCATAGGCGCTGAAATAGCGGTGAGATACAGGCCGATATCCCGACTGCTGATGAATGTATCGTATGGATTTACCGATGCGCGGTTCGTTAAATTCAACAACGGGCAGACCGATTACGCACATAAATGCGTGCCATACGCTCCACGCAACACATTCTTTGCCGGAGCTACCTACACACTGCCGCTCGTGCGAATCGGCTCCGAACTCGAATTCAACGCCAATGTCCGTGGCATAGGACCTATCTACTGGGACGAAGCCAACTCAAGCAAGCAGGGGTTCTACGCCCTGCCGTCGGCGTCAGTCACTATGAGGCGCGGCGCCTTGTCGCTGCAGGCATGGTGCGAGAATATCAGCGGGACACGTTACAACGTATTCAGCTTCGTATCCATCGGCAACCGGTTTGTTCAGCGAGGCAATCCACGCACATACGGCGTGACGCTTCGCGTCAATTTCGAGACAGGCAAACCGCTATTCTGACTTAGAAACTCAAAAAACTTACAATGAACAAAAAAACACTGTTTTTACCGCTAATTGCCGCTGTCGTGCTGACAGGCTGCGGCACCGATGACCCCGACAAAGAGCTCCTGAACGACACATTCGACGGCTATTTCTCCTATAATGTCAAGGGTGACACCGCCGAAGATGAAGGCTACATACTGCCGGTGGGCAATATCGCTGTCTCATTCGACGATGACAACAAGAAAGCCGACATCACAATAAAAGGTTTTTCCTACGGTGACCCGCAGCATTTCAACACAACAGACCTCGTGCTGACCGGGCTTGGATACACAGCCGACAACGACGGCGTCCGCACGCTGGTAGCAGACAATATCTCTCAAGGGCAGATCGAAGGAATGTCGATCGAGAGGCTTCAGCTTGTCTATTATCCCGACCGCAATGTCAATGATAATCTTTATCACGGCCTTGCCGTAAGGATTAAACTTGGCGACACCGACATCACCCTCATGCCCGCACGAGCCTACGGCATAGGAGCAACAGAGACAACCAACATACGTTCGGAAAGCCAATTCGTTTCAAGCAAAACATCCTACATGACATGGGTGGATGCCGGGGCACGCACAGCCAAAATCGAAGTTCGCGATGCAGCATTCGCCGAAAACATGCCGGCTTTGGGCACCATGACTTTCAGCAGCTCCAACCCGGTATCGGAATCGGGAATTCCTCTGAAGGTGACGCTGCGACCCGGCGGCTATACGATTACGGCCGACTCCATCATCCCCACGATAGCATCGACACCCTATCCCAAATACAAAATCACCGAACTTAACACCGAATCCGACCTCTTCGGAAATGAAAGTTCGATTGAATTCAAGTGCATGGGCGTATTTCAGGTCAGAGCCGAAGTGACGGGCTGCTACACCCCGCAGACCGTTCCGACAAAAAAATAAGATCACACCACCGTTCATAGGCCCGGTAAGGCTTAAAAACCGACAAAAATTAAAAATGTAGGTTTTTAATAACTTTTATTCGGGATTATTTGCGTATATTTGCAACGCTTTTGTGTTCATATGCTTTGGGCATAACGACACAAAGGCGTTGCTTTTGCATACAATGATACCATAAACGGTGTCGCCATGAGAAAATAAAATTAAGTAAGTAATTATATATGTTATCTTTAGCGATTCAAAATTCCACTCTCGCTGTCACTGCCGCGCTGACAGGCATCGCGCTTGTCGGGCTGGCGTTGTGGCTGGCAGGATTGATTTCGCCTCGATCGTTCAACCCTCAGAAGGGCGAGGCCTACGAATGCGGTATCCCGACACGTGGCAAGAGCATGTCGCAGTTCAAGGTGGGTTACTACCTCTTCGCGATTCTGTTTTTGATGTTCGACGTTGAGTGTGTGTTCCTTTTCCCGTGGGCGGTGCGCGTCAGAGAACTCGGCGGAGCCGGACTGATCAGCATCGCTATTTTCTTTATCATATTAGTGCTGGGCCTCGTCTACGCCTGGCGGAAAGGAGCGCTTGAATGGAAGTAACCACCAAAAGCATGCCCTACGATGCATGGAAAGATAACGAATACATAGAAAGCCTGCTCAAACAGCTGCAGGAATCAGGTGCGAATGTCATTGTCGGATCGCTTGACAAGCTCATCAACTGGGGACGTTCAAACTCGATTTGGCCTCTGACTTTTGCCACCAGCTGTTGCGGCATAGAATTTGTGTCGCTCGGCGCGGCCCGCTACGACATGGCTCGTTTCGGATGGGAAGTAGCCCGTTCGTCACCACGTCAGGCCGACTTCATGATGGTGGCCGGCACAATTGTCAAGCGCATGGCCCCGGTTGTACGCCGTCTTTACGACCAGCTTGCCGAGCCTAAATATGTGATTGCCTGCGGTTCCTGCGCCGTCAGCGGAGGCCCGTTCAAGAAATCCTATCACGTGGTCATGGGTGTCGACCAAATCATTCCCGTCGATGTCTACCTTCCCGGCTGCCCCCCGCGCCCCGAGGCCATGATCTACTCTATCATGCAGCTTTCCCGCAAGATGAAGGTGGAACGTTTCTTCGGCGGCGTCAACCGTCAGGAAAAACAGGCCGAGTTTCTTAAGGCCCACCCGATAACCGAGGAAGAATAATCATCCGAAAGCAAACCAATCTACACGACAATCACATCTAAAGATATGGCAGACCAACAGGAACAAATCCTAAAACTCTTTCCGGACGCGACATTCGAGGCCGACTGCAACTTTGTGTCCGAATCCATGTCGCCTCTTACCACCATAAATATTGACGACGCCCACTGGCACGATCTCGCCCGCACGCTGCGCGATCAGTTCGGATACGACTGGCTCGTCACAATAGTCGGAATGGACTGGAAAGATTCGTTCGGATGTATCTACTACCTCAATTCTACCGAACGCCACGACCATATCGCGGTGAGGGTAAAGACAACCGAACGCAAGAACCCGATGCTCCACAGCATCGCCGACCTCTGGGCCATCGCTACAATCTTCGAGCGCGAGGTCTACGACTTCTTCGGCATAATATTCATTAACAACCCCGACATGCGACGTCTTTTCCTATCCATCGACTGGAAAGGATACCCGCTCCGCAAGGACTTTGACGAAAACGATGCCGCAAACGAGGTGTCGGTAGAAAACGAACGCCAGAGCGACTTCACCGACACTTATGTGGAGACAGCTCCCGGAAAAGTTGAGAAACGCCAGGTTCGCGTGTTCGAAGAGAACGATTTCGTTGTCAACATAGGCCCGCAGCACCCGGCCACCCACGGCGTTTTGCGTTTCCGCACTGCCGTAGACGGCGAGACTATCAAGAAAATCGATGTCTACTGCGGCTATATACACCGTGGTATTGAGAAAATATGCGAGAAGCTCACATATCCGCAGACTCTCCACTTCATGGACCGAATGGACTATTTCTCGGCCCACCCCTACCATCACTGCCTGTGCATGACCATCGAAAAGGCCGCCGGTATCGAAATCTCACGCCGTGCCCAGGTGATCAGGGTGCTGATGGACGAACTTTCGCGTATAGCCTCTCACTGCCTCTTCATGGGCACATTCTGCATGGACCTCGGTGCAACCACGATGCTCTTCTACACACTCCGTGTGCGCGAGCAGATACTCGACATAATGGACAAGACCTGCGGTGCCCGCATGACATTCAACTATGAGTGCATCGGCGGTGTGATGCAGGACCTCCATCCCGACTTCGTTAAGGATGTCAAGGCTCTCTTAGCAGTGCTTCCAGCCAATATCAAGGAATACAACAAGGTGTTCACCGGCAATGTCATAGCCGAGAACCGTATGTGCGGTGTAGGCGTGCTGTCGCGTGAAGACGCCATCTCGTGGTCATGCAGCGGTCCTTCGGGACGCGCCTCCGACTGGGCATGCGACGTGCGCAAGACAAACCCCTACAGTATCTACAGCGAGCTTGACTTCGAACAGGTCACACGCACCGAAGGCGACTCTATGGCACGATTCAAGGTGCGCTTAAGCGAAATCGAACAATCGGCCCGCATCATCGAGCAGCTTATCGACAATATCCCCGAAGGGGAATACTGCGTGAAAGTTCCTAAAGTAATCAAACTCCCCGTTGGCAATTGGTTCGGAGAAGTCGAAGGCTGTCGTGGAGCATTCGCCGTTTATCTCGAAAGCGACGGAGCCACATCGCCTTACCGCCTGAAGATCGTTCCCCCTTGCCTGCCTCTGGCATCGGTTGTCGACCACCTCACACGCGGCGAGAAAATCGCCGACCTCATCACCATCGGCGGCTCGCTCGACTATATCGTGCCGGACATCGACCGATAAACCTGCAGAAGAAACAATTAAGAAAACAATAGAACAATATCAACAATCATGCAAGATATCACAACAGCGGCAACTTGGAGCCAGAATGAGTTCGGAGTAGCGACCGAGTGGATCCACAATCTGCTGCTCTCGTTCATGCCCGAATGGCTGACGGTGTTCACCGAGTGCGTCTTGATTGGAGTGCTTCTGCTTCTGGTCTACGCCCTGCTCGCTCTATTTTATATCTATTACGAGCGCAAAGTCTGCGCTGCCTTCCAGTGCCGCCTCGGTCCTGACCGCGTTGGCCCCTGGGGACTTCTGCAGAGTTTCGCCGACATGTTCAAGATGCTCATCAAAGAGCTCATTTCGCTCAACCATGTCGACCAGTTCCTATTTGCCCTTGCCCCCTATCTCGTGATTCTGGCGTCGATGTTAGCCTTTGCAGTCCTGCCGTGGGGCAACGGACTTCAGGTCATCGACTTCAACATAGGCATATTCTTCCTGATAGCTGTATCGTCAATCGGCGTTTTGGGCATACTGCTTGCCGGATGGTCGTCGAATAACAAATTCACGCTCATCGGAGCCATGCGTTCGGGCGCACAGATGGTCAGCTACGAGCTTTCGATCGGACTGTCGGTAGTGACCATGGTCATTCTCGCCGGAACGATGTCGATTACCGGACTCGTCGAGCAGCAGCGCGACCTTTGGTTCATATTCCAGGGTCACCTGCCGGCCCTTATAGCCTTTGTTATCTACCTGATAGCAGGCACAGCCGAAACCAACCGTGGCCCGTTTGACCTTCCCGAGGCCGAGAGCGAGCTTACCGCCGGCTACCATACTGAATATTACGGTATACATTTCGGATTTTTCTATCTTGCCGAATACCTCAACCTGTTCATCGTGTCGGGCGTTGCCACGCTGCTATTCTTCGGCGGATGGATGCCACTGCATTTCCCCGGTTGGGAAGCGTTCAACCACATCATGGACTTTATACCCAGCGTCGTATGGTTTATCGGCAAGGCTGTGGCCGTGTCGTTTATCATTATCTGGTTCAAGTGGACATTCCCGCGTCTGCGCATCGACCAGCTGCTATCGCTTGAATGGAAATATCTCCTTCCGATCGGTCTGGTCAACATCGTGCTAATGACACTGATTGTGGTCTACAACCTAAAGTTCTGAAAATATAACCGATTTCTCACAACGACAACATACTTCAAACAAATATGAGCGACAAATTCGGAAAAATAGCTCAGGTGATCGGCCCTGTGGTCGATGTCGCATTCGAGGGAAACGACCTTCCCCCTATCTTCACCGCCCTGAAAGTAGAGCGGCCCGACGGCTCGGAACTGATTCTGGAAGTCGAGCAGCATATTGGCGAAGACACCGTGCGCTGTGTGGCCATGGAAAGTACTGACGGCCTGCAGCGCGGAATCCGGGTCGACAATCTTGAGCGACCGATCGCCGTACCCACCGGCCAGCAGGTCAAGGGACGTCTGCTCAACGTGATCGGAGAGGCTATCGACCGTCTTCCAGCTCTCAAACGCGACGACCTCCGCTCCATTCACCAGCCCGCTCCCCCATTCGAAGAACTGACGATAGGAACCGAGATACTTTATACCGGTATCAAGGTGATCGACCTTCTCGAGCCTTACAGCAAGGGAGGAAAAATCGGTCTCTTCGGCGGTGCCGGCGTAGGCAAGACAGTGCTTATCATGGAGCTTATCAACAACATCGCCAAGGGTCACAACGGTTTCTCGGTGTTCACGGGAGTCGGTGAACGTACCCGTGAGGGTAATGACCTTCTGCGCGAGATGATTGAAAGCGGCGTAATGAAATATGGCGAAAAGTTCCGCGAAGGCATGGAAAAAGGTGAATGGAACCTTGAGGATGTCGACATGGAACAAGTCAACCAGTCTCAGGCGACACTTGTTTTCGGACAGATGAACGAACCGCCGGGAGCGCGTCTGCGCGTGGCCCTTTCGGGACTGACTGTTGCCGAACAATTCCGTGACCAGAACGGTGGCGGACAGGACATTCTTCTGTTTATCGACAACATCTTCCGTTTCACCCAGGCGGGTTCGGAGGTTTCGGCGCTCCTTGGCCGTATGCCTTCGGCTGTAGGCTACCAGCCCACCCTGGCATCGGAAATGGGTGCTCTGCAGGAACGAATCACATCGACCACCAACGGTTCAATCACATCCGTGCAAGCCATCTATGTGCCTGCCGACGACCTCACCGACCCGGCTCCGGCTACCACATTCAGCTTCCTCGACGCCACCACCGTGCTGTCGCGTAAAATTGCCGAACTTGGTATCTACCCGGCCGTCGATCCCCTCGAATCAACATCCCGAATCCTCGACCCCAACATCATAGGCGAAGAGCACTACAACACAGCCCAGGCCGTGAAACAGCTTCTTCAGAAGTACAACGAGCTGCAGGATATCATCGCAATCCTCGGTGTAGACGAGCTCAGCGATGAAGACAAACTCGTCGTTGCCCGCGCACGACGCGCCCAGCGATTCCTCTCACAGCCGTTCTTCGTTGCCGAACAGTTCACCGGACTTCCCGGTGTGATGGTTCCCCTCAAAGAAACCATACGCGGGTTCAAGATGATATTGTCGGGCGAGATGGACGAATACCCCGAGCAGGCCTTCCTGAATGTAGGCACAATCGACGAAGCAATCGCCAAAGGCAAAAAACTGCTTGCCGAAGTCGAAGGCTGACCTGCGACGCGGCATAACAGAGAGTCTTACTGAAAACAAAAAAACTACCGATTATGACACTGAAAATAATTTCGACAGAGGACATACTCTTCGACGGCGAGGTAACAATGGTGGTCCTCCCGGGCGAATCGGGCGAATTCACAGTGTTGCGCAACCATGCCGCGCTGGTGTCGACCCTGATGCCCGGAAATGTGACCTATACTACGCCGGACGGGGCTCAAACCTCTCTTCCGGTAAACGGCGGGGTGGTCGATGTCGATAATAATGTGGTGTCGGTCTGTGTATATTGACGATATGAAGAAGTTATTAGTGACAATAGCGCTCTTGATGTGCGGCCTGTTTATGGCGGCATATGCTTCGGCGCAGTCAGGCGAAACGTTCGACCAGCAAGCCAAGGATGAGACCGAAGCCACCGAAAAGGCCATCAACCCGAAAGATGTCATCTTTGAGCACCTCGGCGACCGCTACGGCTGGGAAGTGCCGTTCAACCATCACAAAAGCATCCCGCTTCCGATCATCGTCTTCGGTAAGGACGGACTGCACTGCTTCATGTCGTCACACCTCGACCACGGACAGACCTACCGTGACGGGAATGCCGAATTCAGAATTGCAGGCAAAGACAGCCCCTACCACGGTAAAGTAGTGGAAATTGTCGACGGTCAGGAATACAAGCCATGGGACATATCAATCACTAAAAATGTGTGCGCCCTTTTCATAGCAGGCATTCTTCTTGTGATATCGATACTCGCTGTGGCACGATGGCACCGCACTCAGAGCACACGCGCCCCGCGTAAATTTGTAGGAGCGCTCGAAACACTCATAACATTCGTCTACAACGGAGTGATCAAGCCCACTATGCCCCAGACAGCGTCGCGCTATGCGCCCTATCTGCTCACGGTGTTCTTCTTCATTCTCTACATGAACCTTTTGGGACTGATTGTAATTTTCCCGGGAGGTGCCAACCTGACAGGAAACATTGCCGTCACATTGGTGCTGGCCTTGTTTACCTTCATACTAACCAACGTATTCGCCACCAAACATTACTGGAAAGAGATCCTTTGGCCCGATGTGCCCATTTGGCTCAAGTTTCCGATACCCATCATGCAGTGCATCGAGATATTCGGAATGTTCACCAAGCCTGCGGCTCTGACCATACGTCTTTTCGCAAATATGATGGGCGGACATATCATAGTACTGGTACTCACCCTGCTCATATTCATTCTTGGAGCACTCGGTGCATCGGCATGCGGCCTGACCACGGTAGTTTCGGTACTTTTCTCCATATTCATGCTTTTGCTCGACACTCTTGTAAGCTTTATTCAGGCTTATGTGTTCACCATGCTCTCGACAATATTCATCAGCATGGCCCACGAGAAGGAAGAACACGGCGACCATAAAGCGACAGTGACCGAACCGGCAATAGCAAAATAACCAGATAAAATAAAAAACAACAATAACAAACCACTCAAAAAACTTACAACTATGTTAGCAATGATTTTAGCAGCCCTCGAGGGTATACTCGTAATCGGATCGTGCTTCGGAGCAGGCATCGCAGCAATCGGAGCAGGTATCGGCATCGGTAAAATCGGTGCTTCAGCCATGGAGGCAATCGCCCGTCAGCCTGAGTCGGCCGGTGACATCCGAAGCAACATGATCGTGATTGCAGCCCTTATCGAGGGTGTCGCGCTGTTCGCAGTAGTCGTTTGTATTCTTGCCTACTTCCTCTAATCCGTAGACAACCCCGACAGGATGGAACTGTTCACGCCCGATTTCGGCTTGGTCTTCTGGATGTTTGTGTCCTTCGCCATCGTCCTCTTCATTCTATGGAAGTGGGGATGGCCGGCCATAATCAAGGGGGTCGAAAGCCGTGCTGACCTGATCGACAAAGGGGTCGAGTATGCCAAAAATGCCAAGGAACAGCTCGACCACGCGCGTGAAGAGTCAGAGAAGTATATAGCCGAAGCGCGCCGGCAGCAAGCCGACCTGCTTCGCGAGGCCGACCGCATGAAGTCGGAAATCATTGAAGAAGCACGCTCCGAGGCTCAGAAGGAAGCCAAGAAGGTAATGGATGCCGCAAAGGTATCGATCGAGCAGGAACGCAAACAGGCCGAGCTGCAATTCCGCAACGAGGTCAGCGCGTTCGCTCTCGACATTGCCTCTAAGGTGGTACGCGAGCAGATGCAGGACGACAAAGCCCAGCAGCAACTCGTAGGCAAACTTCTCGACGAAATGGAGAATCAAAAATAAAACGCGATGAATGAAGGACTGATTCCGCGCCGATATGCCAAGGCACTCTACAAGGTTGCCCTTGAAAAAGGACAGACAGCCGAGATGTACGGCCTGATGAGCTGCCTGGTTGCATCATTTCGCGGGAACCCCGACTTAAACGAGGTGGTAAACAACCCATTCCAGTCGACATCCGACAAAATCGGACTGCTGACTACTGCCGCCGGAGCCGACAGCAGAAAGCTGTATGCCGACTTCCTGAAACTCCTTGTGGAAAACCGCAGGCTCGGCATGGCTGAGTCTATCGCCCGGGCCTATATCGGCATATATCGTGAGGAGAACAATATCAAGGTTGTCCGCCTCACAGTGGCAGCGCCGATTCCCGCCTCTGAGGAGGAGCGGCTGAAAACCCTGATCGAACGTCATATAGGAGGCGCGACGATGGAGTTCAGTCAGAATGTCGACCCGTCACTCATCGGCGGATTCCGCGTCACAGTCGACAACGAACGGCTCGACGCCACAATCAGTAACGAATTAAAACAATTGCGTTTAAATCTTTTAAGCAAACAAGCCATATAATGATCAACCCCAGCGAGATATCGGAAGTATTAAAAAAACAGCTCGAAAGCATCCGCGAGAAGGTGACCTTTGAAGAAACCGGCACCGTTCTTTCAATAGGTGACGGCGTGGCGCATGTCTACGGACTCGACAATGTGTGCGCCAACGAGCTTGTGGAGTTTGAAAACGGCGTCAAAGGTGTCGCTCTCAACCTCGAGGAAAGCAACGTCGGAGTCATCCTTCTCGACCGTGTTGACTCGGTGACTGAAAACATGTCGGTGAAACGTACCGGCGAAATCGCTTCTATCCCCGTCGGCGAAGGTCTGCTCGGGCGCGTCATTAATGTGCTTGGCGACCCTATCGACGGCAAAGGGCCTATCACCGGCGACCTCATGCGACTGCCTTTGGAGCGTAAGGCCCCAGGCGTTGTATACCGCCAGCCGGTCAACCAGCCGTTACAGACAGGCATCAAGGCTGTCGACTCAATGGTGCCGATCGGACGCGGACAGCGTGAGCTTATTATCGGCGACCGACAGATAGGTAAGACAGCCATAGCTATCGACACCATAATCAACCAACGTGCCAATTTCGAGGCCGGCAAACCGGTTTACTGTATATACGTGGCCATCGGACAGAAAGCGTCGTCTGTGGCAGCTACCGTCGAGACACTTCGCCGCCACGGAGCACTCGACTACACAGTGGTTGTGGCAGCAACAGCCTCCGACTCCGCGTCGATGCGCTACTACTCGCCTTTCGCAGGCGTGGCTATCGGTGAATATTTCCGTGACACCGGCCGTGACGCGCTCATCATCTATGACGACCTGTCAAAGCAGGCCGTGGCCTACCGCGAGATTTCGCTTATTCTGAAGCGTCCGTCAGGACGCGAGGCTTACCCGGGCGATATCTTCTACCTGCATTCACGCCTTCTTGAACGTGCCGCTAAAATCATCGACAACCAGGAAGTGGCCTCAAGAATGAACGACCTCCCCGAGCCCCTCAAGCCCATAGTAAAGGGAGGCGGCTCGCTCACGGCACTTCCGATAATCGAGACACAGGCAGGCGACGTATCGGCATACATCCCGACCAATGTGATATCGATCACCGACGGACAGATATTCCTTGAGACCGCTTTGTTCAACCGAGGCATCCGCCCCGCTATCAACGTAGGTATCTCGGTGTCGCGTGTAGGCGGTAACGCACAGATCAAGTCGATGAAGAAAGTGGCCGGAACTCTGAAAATCGACCAGGCCCAGTTCCGCGAACTTGAGTCATTCACAAAGTTCGGCGGAGACATCGATCCGGTCACAGCTCGAGTAATCGATAAGGGACGCAAAAACGAACGCCTGCTCATCCAGCCTCAATACCATCCTATGGCAGTAGAGGAAGAGGTAGCCGTGATTTTCTGCGGAACCAAGGGCCTTCTCGAAAATGTGCCCCTCGACCGTGTGGCCGAATTTGAGAAACAGCTCATACAGTTGCTCCACGCCAAATACCAGAGCGACGTGCTCGACGTGATACGCAGCGGCAAGCTCACTGACGACGTGACCGAAAAACTGACAGCTGCCGCACGCGACATAGCAGGCGGACTGGCCAAATAAGATATTTAACCACAATCGAAGACGCAATACCACTCAATAGATGTCAACATTACGTGAACTGAAAGGACGCATAGGCTCGGTGGCCTCATCGGAAAAGATCACCGGAGCCATGAAGATGATTTCATCGGCAAAGATGCATAAAGCTGAATTGGCGCTGAAACGTCTGGTGCCTTTCCGCGAGATGATATGCCGCATTATCGGCAACCTTCTTAGCTCCGACACAGAGTTTCATTCGCCGCTGATGGACAGCCGCGAGGTACACCGCGTCTCAATCGTGGTGCTCGGATCTGACGACGGCTTGTGCGGAGCCTACAATCTAAACATATTCAAGTCGCTGCTCAAAACCATCAACAAATGCCGTGCTGACTACGGCAACGGTGTGGAAATAGAGCTGATCCCCGTAGGTAAAAAGATTACCAAGGCTGTCCACAAGATCGAAGACGAGAAAATAACTGTAACGGTGTCTGAGGGAGTCGACTCGAAGACCACAGGTGAAGGCGTGCGCGTGTTCACCGACAATCTGCGCCGTCGCTACGAACAGGGAGAGACCGACCGTGTGATACTCGTGTACATGAATTTCAAAAGCGTGTCGCGCCAGGTGCTCACAGTCGAGACATTTATGCCGGTTGAACAGGCCACTTTCTCGGAGTCGGGTATTACGACAAATAACCGTCCCTACATATTCGAGCCTGATGCCTCCCGCATCTTTGCCTCCGTTCTCCCGATGTTCCTGATGTCGATGATGCAGGAAGTATTCACCCAGAACCGTGCAGCCGAACAGGCGGCACGAGTCATGGCGATGCAGAGCGCAAACGACAATGCCAAAAAGCTTCTTGAAGAGCTTCAGCTCGAATACAACAAGCTGCGACAGCAAAGTATCACCACGGAGCTTCTCGACATACTCGGTGGCCAAGTCAGGTAACAGTCGCCCGAAGGCAGGGAAAGCAAACAAAATAAAATACAAACAAACACAACGAACAGAGCAATATAGTTATTATGGGTAGTGTAAAAGATTATTTTTCTTCATTAGGGAAAGGGGTCGCAAGCTTGCTCAAGGGCATGCAAGTGACCGGAAAGGAATTCGTCACCCCTAAGATTACAGAAAAATATCCCGAAAACCGTGCCACCGTCCACGTGCCGGAGCGGTTCAGAGCCATCCTCCAGCTCAAATATGACGAGGAAGGCCGCCATAAATGCATAGGATGCGGCATTTGCGAGCGCAATTGTCCCAACGGCACAATCAGTCTGACTACAAAAATGGTCGAGACCCCCGACGGCAAGAAGAAGCGCAAACTCGACCGCTATACCTACGACCTGGGCAGCTGCACATTCTGCCAGCTGTGCTTGACCTCATGCCCGCAAGGTGCGCTTGAGTTCTCCAACGATTTCGAGCAGGCAGTCTTCACACGTGACAAACTCGTCAAGACACTCAACTACCTACCCGAAAAAGAGGATCCGGTACCGACACCTGAAGAGCTGGCACGCATGGCAGCCGAACGCGAAGCCAAAATCGCCGCTGCCAAAGCCGCCGCTGCCGCCAAGAAGGCTGCTGCCGAAGCTGCTGCCGCACCCAAACCCGACAATGAAAAAAGTAATTAAAATATGGAATCAGTAGGAAGTATCTTCATGTATTGGATAATCGCTTTGTCGATTGTCGTATTCTCGGTACTGGCTGTGACTACCCGGCGCATACTCCGCTCGGCTACCTACCTCCTGTTCACGTTATTTGCCACAGCGGCACTCTACTTCAAGCTCGACTATGAGTTTCTGGGAGCCGTGGAAATAGCCGTCTACGCCGGAGGTATCGTCGTGCTGTTTGTGTTTGCCATCTTGCTGACCTCGAGCCCGGGCGCGAAAAGCGAATTGCTTACCTCGCGTCGCCGCACACTCGGGGCTGTCGGCGCGATAGCCATGCTCGTAGTCTCGGCCTATGCCTTGTTTAGCCGCGCAGCGACTGCCATAACACCGCTCCCGGCAATGGAGAATCCCGAAATGCACACCATAGGACGTGCGTTGATGGGATCGGGCCAAGGCCAGTATCTGCTGGCATTCGAGGCCATCAGTGTGTTGTTACTCGCATGTATAATCGGCGGTGTCGTAGTTGCCCGCAAACGTTAACGCCACGCGTGATATCATGGATATAACTATTCTTTATTACCTGATTCCCTCGCTTATCATGTTTGGCTGCGGTGTCTATGGTTTCCTGACACGCAAAAACATGATTGCCATGCTGATATCGATTGAGCTGATGCTCAATTCTGTCGATATCAACTTTGTGGTATTCAACCGATACCTGTTCCCGGAATCGATGGATGGCATGTTCTTCACACTATTCGCCATCGCGATCGCCGCTGCCGAAACAGCCCTTGCGATTGCAATCATCCTCAATCTCTACAGGTCAATCAAGAAAATTGATGTGACCGAAGTCAACAAACTAAACGATTAAACGCAATGGAGATTACCGTACCTTTACTGATACTCTGCATTCCCCTCGCCATGTTCCTGGTCCTGGGTCTGCTCGGGCCGTTCATGAAAAAGGGTGTGGCAGCAACGCTCGGCACATGCGGCATGGGCGTGACACTTCTGCTCGCCTACTACACGGCTTTCAACTATTATTTCAGCGGCAACCCTGCGTTTGTCGACGGCACTGACCGCCTGCAGGCAATCCTGTTCAACTTCACCTGGCTGCAGTTCACTCCCAACCTCGTAATCAAGCTGGGATTCCTGCTCGACCCGATTTCGGCCATGATGCTTGTGGTCATCACCACAATCTCGTTTATGGTGCATCTCTACAGTGTCGGCTATATGGCAGACCACCATGGCAAGTTTGAGAAGGGTCTTCAGCGCTACTACGCATTCCTGTCGCTGTTCAGCTTCTCGATGCTCGGACTCGTAGTCGCCACCAACATCTTCCAGATGTATATATTCTGGGAGCTTGTGGGAGCTTCTTCATACCTGCTCATCGGATTCTACTATACCCGTCCCGCAGCTGTATCGGCTTCGAAAAAGGCGTTTATCGTCACTCGTTTCGCCGACCTCGGCTTCCTTATGGGTATCCTCATCCTGTCGTTCTACACTCAGACATTTGACTTTGTCACAATGACCTCAAACCCCGGCGGAGTATTCGCAACCACGGCTGGAGCTACATTCCTCGGCGGCTCGGTGTTCACTTGGGCGCTTTGTCTTATCTATGTGGGCGGCATGGGTAAGTCGGCGATGATGCCGCTGCACATCTGGCTGCCCGACGCTATGGAAGGCCCGACCCCTGTTTCGGCACTTATCCACGCCGCAACGATGGTCGTTGCAGGTGTCTACCTCGTGGCACGCATGTTCCCGCTCTATTTGCAGTCGGAGTTTGCTTTGCAGTTTGTGCTGGTTGTAGGTGCTGTCACGGCACTTTATGCAGCCATCGTGGCTTGTACGCAGATTGACATCAAGCGTGTGCTCGCGTTCTCGACAATCTCTCAGATAGCGTTCATGATGGTGGCTCTTGGCGTAGCGCGCCCCGAAATCCACGAGGCTGTCGGCTACATGGCATCGATGTTCCACTTGTTCACACACGCCATGTTCAAGGCCCTCCTGTTCATGTGCGCCGGCGCACTCATTCACGCTGTCGGCACCAACGACTACACATCGATGGGCGGTCTGCGCAAGTATATGCCGATAACCCACATCACCTTCCTTATCGGCTGTCTTGCTATTTCGGGTATCATACCGTTCTCAGGCTTCTTCTCGAAAGATGAAATTCTGGTAGCAGTTTACGGATATAGCACATTCTGGGGCATATGGATGACATTTGTCGCCGGTCTGACCACATTCTACATGTTCCGTCTCTACTATCTTGTATTCTGGTGGAACGAACCTCAGTACGAGCACCGTCCCCACGACGGCAATTTCTTCATGAGCTTCCCGCTCATATTCCTTGCCGCCGTTTCGTGTGTTGCAGGCTTTATCCCCTTCGGCAAATTTGTCACCTGGGAAGGTCAGGAATATATCATCCATATGGATTGGACAGTTGCAGGCATCAGCCTCGCAGTGGCAGTTGTGTCGATTCTGTTTGCCCGTCACCTCTACATTAAGGAGAATGACAATCCACGCGCAATGGCCGACAAGGCCCGCTGGTTGTGGATGGCCGCACACCACCGCTTCTACTGGGATGAGATCTATATGTTCGTAACTCACAAGATTATTTTCAACCTTATCTGTCGCCCCATCGCCTGGTTCGACCGTCATATCATCGACGGCACAATGAACGGTTTCGCATTCGTAACCAACAAGGCATCATTCGCAATCCGCGGACTCCAGAGCGGCCAGATACAGTGGTATGTATGGGTTTACCTCATTGGCGCCCTGCTCCTCGGAGCCGTCACCGCTATATGCTGGATGTAATCAGTCAAGGTGAAACACAACCTTTAAAAGCAGTATAGTAATTATGTTTTCGAATATATTGATCTATTTCGTGGTGATTCCCTTGCTGATGCTCGGGTTCATCGCCTTGTGTCCCGGCAATGTAAAGCCTGTACGCGTGGTATCGCTCATCGGATCGCTTATCCTGACAGCTCTGTCGGTATGGCTGCTGGTCGACTTCCTCGGCCTCCGTGCCGCCGGAGCCGACGCCCCGATGCTTTATACCGACTCGTGGCAGTGGTTCGCTCCGCTCCACATCAATCTTGCAGTCGGGGTCGACGGCATCTCTATCGCGATGCTCATCCTGACATCAATAATCATGGTCACCGGAACACTCGCCTCATGGAAAATCGACCCGCTGCCCAAGGAATTCTTCCTTTGGCTGGTGCTTTTGTCTACGGGCGTGTTCGGCTTCTTCATCTGCATCGACCTCTTCACGATGTTCATGTTCTACGAAGTCGCCCTTATCCCCATGTACCTGCTTATCGGCATCTGGGGCTCGGGCAACAAGAACTACTCGGCAATGAAGCTGACTCTGATGCTTATGGGGGGCTCAGCCTTCCTGATGCTCGGCCTTATCGGCATATACTACCACTCGGCTCCTGCCGGAGAGCCCCTCACATGGAATCTGCTTGAAATAGCGCAGAACTCCGCCATTGACCGTGGCTGGCAGCATGTGCTCTTCTGCCTCACATTCGTAGGCTTCGGTGTACTTGGCGCCATGTTCCCCTTCCACACATGGAGCCCTGACGGTCACGCATCAGCCCCGACCGCAGTCTCGATGCTCCACGCCGGTGTGCTTATGAAGCTGGGCGGCTACGGATGCTTCCGCGTTGCCATCTACCTCATGCCTGAGGCAGCGCAGGATCTCGCCTGGATATTCCTTATCCTCACCGGCATCTCGGTGGTTTACGGTGCATTCTCAGCATGTGTCCAGACCGACCTCAAGTACATCAACGCTTATTCTTCGGTAAGCCACTGCGGCCTGGTTCTTTTCGCCATATTGATGCTCAACACAACGGCGATGACAGGTGCGATCATGCAGATGCTCTCGCACGGCCTGATGACAGCTTTGTTCTTCGCTCTTATCGGTATGATTTACGGACGTACCCACACACGTGACATCCGCAAGATGGGCGGTCTTATGACAGTCCTCCCCTACTTCGGCGTATGCTACGTGATCGCCGGTATGGCGTCGCTCGGTCTGCCCGGTCTGTCGGGATTCGTTGCCGAGATGACCATCTTCATCGGCTCGTTCGAACACACCGATACATTCCACCGTGTATTCACGCTCGTGGCTTGCACATCGATTGTGATCACGGCCGTATATATCCTCCGCGTCGTTGGCAAACTCCTGCTCGGTCCGCTTCAGGATCAGCATCACGCCACACTTCCCAAAGCCGAGCTTTTCGAAAAGCTCTCTACGGCTGTCCTGATTGTGAGCGTTGCAATTATCGGATGTTTCCCCAACTTCTTTGAAGACCTGATTAAAACCACCTTCACTCCCGATATATTCAGGGTGATCGGTATGAACCTATAAGCCAAGATTAACAAGCAATGGATTACTCACAATTTTTAGCGATGAAGCAAGAAATAGGATTGTTGGTTGCATTCCTGTTAGTCTTCCTCTACGACACCTTCATGCCGCGCAACGCGCAGAAGTCGATCGGTTGGGTTGCGTTCGTAATGATGCTGCTCGCAACGGCTGTCTGCTTCTGCCCCGCAGCATGGGAACCGGCCAAACTTTTCGGAGGCATGTACTTCACAGCTCCGGCATATGTGGCTGTCAAGACAATTCTTAACATCGGCGTACTCATTGTCATTCTTCAGGCAATGCGCTGGGCCGACAGCGAATTTGTAGTGATTCGCCGTGGCGAATTCTATGAACTGCTGATGCTCACATTGTTCGGTATGTACCTGATGATTTCGGCAAAGCACTTCCTGTTGTTTGTCATCGGTCTTGAGACAGCTTCTCTACCGCTTGCCGCTATGGTCGCATTCAACAAGAATCGTTATGAGAGCCACGAGGCCGCAGTCAAATACATCCTTACGGCTGTATTCTCGTCGGCCATCCTCATGATGGGTCTGTCATTCATCTACGCGCTGTCCGGCACCCTCTACTACGAAGGCATCGGAGCTGCGATGTTTGCTTATGACGGTGCTGTCGCGCTTCTCGTCATCGGCCTGGCATTCATCATTGCAGGATTCGGTTTCAAGCTTTCGCTTGTGCCCTTCCATTTGTGGACAGCCGATGTTTACGAAGGAGCCCCGACTGTTGTCACCTCATATCTTTCGGTAATCTCGAAAGGTTCGGCAGCTTTCGCGTTCCTGATGGTTTTGATGAATGTTTTCGGCGCGGTCTACTCCGAAGTCTGGGAGTGGATGATGTATGCGATAATCATCCTTACAATCACTGTCGGTAACTTGTTTGCCATCCGTCAGCAGAACCTCAAACGCTTCCTCGCCTTCTCGTCGATTTCGCAGGCCGGCTACATTATGCTTGCCATAATGGCGAACGACTCGCTCGGTGTTGCCGCCCTGATGTTCTATGTCCTTGTCTACATCTTCTCCAACCTTGGCGCATTCGGTGTTGTCTCGGCAATGGAACAGTCGACAGGACGTCTGACAATGACAGAGTACAACGGTCTCTACAAGACCAATCCCCGTCTTGCCTTCACAATGATGCTTTCGATGTTCTCGCTTGCCGGCATCCCGCCGTTCGCAGGCTTCTTCTCGAAATTCTTCATCTTCACAGCAGCCCTGAGCCAGGGTTCGGCAGCGATGTACGTGCTCGTGCTGATAGCCCTTATCAACACCATCGTGTCGCTCTACTACTACCTGCTTGTGGTCAAGGCAATGTTTATAAACGATTCCGAGAATCCGGCCCCGACCTTCCGCTCTTCATGCACAGAGCGCGTGGCCATGTGGGTATGCCTCCTCGGCATCTGCGGCCTCGGTATCGTCAGCTGGGTATACAGCTCACTCCTCGAGCTGCCGGCCATCTATTGATAACATAGTTTAATGTTATAACAAGCAAGAAGGCATTCCGCGAAAACGGGATGCCTTCTTGCTTGTTAAGCTAATAAAGCCGGTGATTATTTGCTAAGTTTGTACAGCTGGACTGAGAGAATCTTGCCCTTGTCGGCATCAGGACCGTATGTGCTGAAATAATTGCTGTTCATATCGGAGCTGTAAAAACCGAGGAACACGTCCCCTGCTATATCCTGTGTCATCGGATGACCTTTGAGTATCAGATTGCCGTTTTCGTCAAAGTTCATATCCCAGGAGCTTCTCTGATTGTCTGAGGCGGACAGATGATAGAGTTTCCCCGGTGTACTGGAAAAGTTACTCATGACAGACAGATAGTTGCCTTTGCCAATTTTATTGTCAAGTTTAAGATAATACTTGCCACAGCCTGCAACGGGGTGCTCGAATATAGAGAACTGGCGCATATTCGTTTTATCATCCGGAACGATTCCGTCGCTACCTATGGAAACTGATTCGCCCTCGTAGTAGTTACTTGAATCATAATTGCAATAAATGACCGACTTATCCTCGCATACAATCAGATATTTGTCCTGATCGCCGATAGTGACATCGTCCATAGAGGTGATTTTCTTGAACATCGGTTCACTGACCGGGTCAGGTTCTCCCAATGGTAGATCCAGACGATAGAGTGTCTTACCATCCTGATTGAGATTCATCTCGCCTCCCGTGAAGCTATATACACCGGCATCGGTCGTGAGCGTAAGGTCAACCCCGGTAAAGGAGTCACGTGGCACCACGATATAGATGTATCGTTTGCCGGAATTGAGAGATCCAAGGCTCTTGTCTTCACTCTTGATGCCCATAGTCACGCTTTTGCCGCTACCGCTGAAATACCAGCCGTAATATGAGCGTGTGTATGCTCCTTTAAGGTCCTGGTCAGCCGAGAGCGTGATTGACGCGAGCTGTTCCTCGCCGTGAGTATTGGGAATAGGATTCAGACGGATTACAGAACCCATAACCTCAAAATCGGCGGTGACACTTGAAGAAGAGGGCACCGGCATGACGGAGCTCAGCGGCAGACGCCTGCCGTCAAATTTACCATCCACGTCGATTACATCCGGATTTACAAGTGTGAGAGTCATCTGATCTTTAGTCTTGCCTTCAAGGTCACCGGCGGGATAGACAATGATCAGCTTGTCATTGCTCCCGGCATTCTCCGGAACAAGTGCCTTAAAATTATTGTGACTAACGGTGGCTTTGCGGAAGGTGTCACCATAAATGTCGGTCACGTAGGCTACTTCGTCCCCGTCGTTCCAGACGAGGTGTGAGAAATCCGAGTTCTCGTATTCGATAGTCGTACGCGACATCGGCGCTACTGTGACTGTCAGCTCGCGCATAGCGATGTTGTTGTCCGGTGCAGGATCTGGAGTATCGTTGCTGCAGGAGCTCATTGTGAATGCGAAAAAAAGTGCTCCCGCCATAAATTTTGATATATATCTCATTGATTTCTTATTGTTGCGTTAAATAATTTGTTTTGTGACATAGAACACGTGTCAATTGCGGACACGGGCCTTATTGCCCCAAGGTTTAATGCTGCCGTCGCCCCATGTCGAGCCACCGACATCATCGAAGTCCTTCGGTTTCCCGACATATATCTCGCATGTTTCATCAAACACTATCTGCTCGTTGGGTGCCTGTTCGCTCAGATAAACTACCTTACATGGGTTGCCTGTGCCATGGGCATATTGAAGCATGTGGTTCGAAGTAAAGTCGATGCTACCTATACGGTTGTCACGGCAGTCGACATAACGTACGGAGTCAAGACCCTTGGGCGAGAAAAACTCGATGTTATTGTTCTGGAAATGCAGTTGGTCCAGATTCACGCATCCTTTAAGGTCAATGCGTTCGAGCTGGTTGTTATATATTTCAAGTATAGTGAAGTAATACAGATCATGTGCGGTAAAGCTCTTCATGCTGTTGAATGTCACATATAGTTCCTGAAGTTGATGACATCCGCTGACGTCAAGCGAGTTGAGCTTGTTGCGGTTGAGGTCGGCTATCATAAGAGAGCTGCAGCCCGAAAGATCGAGTTCAGTCAGGTTGTTGTTGTCAAAATTGATTATAGTGACGGCCGATGAGGCTGTAAGGTCTACTTTCTCAAGCTTATTGTTGTATGCCACCACAGCTTCGGCATTGGGGGCTTTGGTAGCATCAAGCACACGAATCAGGTTGTCGTTTAAATTGATAGTTTTCAAGTCAGGAGAATAGGTGAATTTGACTGTCTCAATCTTATTGTTGTACATCTCAATAAAAGCGACCTCGCCGTTGTTGGTCAGGTCGAGTGTGCCGGTAATCTCATTGCTGCTTCCCTGGAGCGTCTGAAGACGTGGATTGCATGACAGATCCAGACTTGTGAGATGGTTGGATGCAACCCATAGTGTCTGCAAGTCCGGATTATGCGAAAGGTCAATCTCTGTCAATTCGTTAGAGAAAATTGTAAGCGACTCAAGAGCCACACAGCTCGATAGATCAAGTGACCTTATGGAATTGTACTGGGCACCGATCTGACGAAGTTTGCTGCATCCGGCAAGATTGATCCCCTTCAGTTCCATTTCGGAGACGGTGAGCACCTGCAGATCAGGACAGTGTGACATATCGAGAACTCCCTTCATGCGGTTGTTGCGCAGATGGGCGTTGACAAGCTTCGTACATGATGACAAATCGATATCTTCAAGATTGTTGATGGCAAGCATCAGGTCGGTGAGGTTGACGCAATCTGAAAGATCGATGCTTTCGAGTCCGTTATCCTCCAGACGCACATATCGGAGAGCCGAACAGCCGGTAAGGTCGATTGTCTTCAGACAGTAAGTGTATATATAATCAGACGATTTCCAGTTGTCGTTGGCATAAAGTGCGTTAAGCGAACTACAGCCCGCAAGCGAGAGCTTTTCGTAGACATTATGGTCGAGCTTGGCTGTTACCAGCTTGGTAAGGCCAGACAGGTCGAGTGTGCCGTCAATGGAGTTGTAGGAGCAGTCGATATTGGTGAGGTTGGGCATCGATCTTACACCGGCCATCGACCGGATTCCCATATCCGGACATTTTATTTCAACTATAGCCTCAGCCTCCTTCCTTGACAGCCGGCCGTCTGAGTTGGCATCGAAATTGGACAGAATGTAATTGCGGAAATTATCGTCCGGTATCTCTACAAAATTGACTGTGTCCTTGGCATCCTGCGTAAGGCTAACCTCTACTGTCTGAAAGCCGCAGAGTATGGTGAATGTGGCCGTACGCGGTGCATTGAGGCTGTTGGCATCCAGAGAGAGCACTATGACGTTCTCGCCTGCAGGGCCGTAGTTTTTAGAAAGGCGCACCCATGATGCGGTCTCGTCCTTTGCGGCGACAATCCAGTACATGGAGGCATCAAATCTGACAGCTACATCCTCGGCTGAAGCACCGGCTGTAAAGGCGTTGCCCTGTTCGCCTGTAAATGTCAGAGGTGACCCGGCTGTATCAAACGTTATGTTGTCCAGGTTGTCTACCGTTGCCCGGAAAATTTGTCCATCGGTATTTTTGACTGAAATGTCGTATGCGTTCGCGGTCAGCATGGTTGTAGCCAATGCTATCCCGGCGAGAGTTAAGCGGTAGTGATTCATATAAACTGATATTGATTTTAGGGTTAGCGCTTGATGTATTTGTAGGTGATCTTGTCGGCGCATATTATATAGACACCGACTGGAAGAGGCCTCATATCCATGACGGCACTCCCTGAGCCGTCGGTTTTCGTTGACAAGACAATACGTCCCGCGCTGTCGGATACAGTGGCGATGATATCAGCGGCGGCTCCGCGCAGTGTTAATACATTGTCGTTTATGTCAAACGTCGCGTCGGCCGTGGGAAGATCGGCCGATGACAACAGTCCGAAGGTGAGGTCTTTGATCTCAGAAAGAGCATAATTAATCTCTACGGCATTCGAACCCGGTATAATCGACAACTGGTCGCCCTGGAAGCTAAGAGTCGGTGACTTCTCAAGCGCAAAGTGCACGCTTTTCTGACTTCTCAGATTGACTATCAGCACGTCGGCAGAAGCATCCCCTCTTGCAGCGAACGGCACAAGAGCGAGTGCTGAGGCTAATGCGATGAGCGGTTTTCTCATGATGTGTAACTGATCTTGCGGATCTTTTGTGATACTTATATATGTCCGGCTTCCGGGAGAATCCGCTTTAGCTCCGGAAACTGACGTTGTAGGATTTGCTACGGTGTGGATTTATGTGATATTATGTCGGAGGCATTGGAAGTGTGTACTGTTGGTGGCAAAGATACATATTTTTCTTGATTAATAATTCCATTTGCCAAAAAAAATCTTGTTACACTTATTTATGACATTTTTCCCTCATTTCCCAAACTATTTACGAGCACAGTTGTTTCTTTAATAAAACAAACATAATACACTACCAAGGAAACACCTTAGTAAAAGTAAACACATTACAACAAACTAAAAAACGACATGGCAACTTCAAAACATCAGCCGATTGTGCAGAAACTTCTCGACATGATCGCCCAGAACGGTTGGCAAGACAAATTCCAGCAGGCTTTCGAAAAAGCAAAATCTCTTGACGTTCAAGAAATGGACGGCATCAAATCACTCGATGACTACTATGCATGGCTCGATTCCAATCTGACCTGGATTCCGCTTGAGAACCAATTCGGACGTGTAATGTTCAACCACATCTGCATGTTCTACTTTATCCTCGACCAGTCTCCGGTAAAGGAACTTCAGAATCCGGTAGAACCTCATGATGTGTCACAGCCTCTCTCGCCGCTTTCGGCATGGATGAAAGACTACGTACGCGAACTCGGCAAATTCCTTGACACTCCGGAGTCCATCACCCCCGAATCGGTTAAGTCGTTCTACGAATCTCCCGAGTTCAATATGGCAGAATATCTTGAACCTCACGGAGGGTGGAAATCATATAACCAGTTCTTTGCACGTAGCACTAAACCCGGTTGCCGTCCTGTCGCAGCCATCGAGGACAGCCGCATAATCACGTCTCCTGCCGATGCCACATTCGACGGTTCATGGGAAGTGCGTGGTGATGACACCATCAACATCAAAGGTATCCACTGGAAGATTTCCGAACTTCTGGAAGGCAGCCCCTATAAGGACCGCTTCGCCGGTGGCAAGTGGATGCACTCCTTCCTTGGCCCGGCTGACTATCACCGTCAGCATGCCCCTGTAGGAGGCCGCGTTCTTGAATCACGCGACATCATGGGTGATGTTTATCTTGAAGTGACAGCGGTCCCTGACCCCTCAACAGGTCGTAATCGTCTCGCAACCAAGAGAGTCAATCATTTTGATGCTCCGGATGACCCCGGATACGAATTCATGCAGAACCGTGGTCTGGTCGTATTAGACAGCCCTATCGGCCTTGTGGCAGTCCTGCCTATGGGCATGGGTCAGGTTTCGTCGGTCATCATGACTGCCGAAGTCGGGAAAGTGCTTCGCAAAGGCGAGGAAATCAGCTACTTCCAGTTTGGCGGATCGGATATCGTAATGGTATTTGAGGCAGCATGCAACGTCAACTTCACAGCCCGTCCCGGTGTACACTACAAAGTCGGAACGAAAATTGCCGAAGCATACCCCGTTATCTATCCGGCACGCTAAAGCCATAGCGTAGTTATAGAAATTCAAGGGCATTTTTACCCTTCGGTTAAAACAAATCACAGGCCGGTACTGGAATTATTGTCCGGTGCCGGCTTTTCTATTTTTATTAAAAACAAAAACCGTTATGGCTAATGACAATACTACTTCTGCAACGACACAGCAAGCAGCTCCTTCGGGTGGTATAAAAGAAGCCACTCCCGCCAATCATCCCAAGGGTGGTGTCAAGAAACAGATATCAATGATGGCTATGGCCATTATGATAGTGACCACTGTCCTCAGTATGCGAGGACTGGCTTCCCAGGCCGAATTCGGGTTCACTTCTATTTTCTATTACGTATTTGCAGCCGTTGTGTTCCTGGTGCCTTATGCACTTGTTTGCGCTGAACTTGCATCGACTTATACTCGTTCAGGCGGCGTATTCCGCTGGGTGTCCGAGGCATTCGGCACGCGAGTAGGATGGTTGAGTATGTATCTCGAATGGCAGATGGTTGTCATCTGGTTTCCGGCTGTGCTGATGTTCGGAGCCGTTTCGCTTGCTTACATTTTCTGGCCCGAGGCCTTTGATGCAAAACTTGCAGCCAACAGGGTGTATACATTGCTGATAGTACTTGGTGTATACTGGTTGTGCACGTTCAACACTTTCAGAGGTATGAAATATGCCAATAAGCTCAGCACCCTCGGAGGTCTTTTCGGCACGATTATTCCGGCAGGCGTACTCATCGTCATGGGTGTTGTCTACCTGCTTCTCGGCAAGCCCGTGTATCTGCCTCTCGACAAGCCCTTCTGGCCCGATTTCTCACAATTCGGCACAATTGTACTGGCGGCAAGCATATTTCTGTTTTATGCCGGTATGGAAATTCAGGCCGTTCAGGTACCGGCTATGAAAAACCCGGCAAAGAATTTTCCGAAGTCTATATTCGTAGCGTCTCTTATAATTCTGGCCATATTTATTCTCGGCACTCTTGCCATAGGCGTGGTCATTCCTGAAAGCAAGATTAACTTGCTCCAGAGTCTGCTTGTAGCATACGACGATCTTTGGACAGCCATAGGTGTGCCTTGGCTCGGCAATGTAATGGCTCTTATGATAACCTTCGGAGTGCTTGGACAGGTCAGTGTCGTTATTGCAGGTCCCTCAACAGGTATTCTCGCCGTTGGTAAAGCCGGATACCTTCCGCGTGCCCTCCAGCACACCAACAAGAACGGTATCCAGACAACAATTCTTTATATTCAGGCCGCCATCGTAACCCTCCTGTCGCTTGTACTCGTTCTCCTTCCGTCGGTAGAATCGGCCTATCAGATTCTCAGCCAGATGTCCACCATCATCTACCTTATCATGGTTGTGATAATCTACATGTCCTTTGTGCGCCTTCGTCACACAGCCCCCAACAAGACACGCGGTTTCAGAGTGCCGGGCGGCAAATTCGGCATGTGGCTCGTTACAATTCTCGGAGTAGCAGGAGCAGTGGTTGCCGGTGTTCTCAGTTTCATACCCCCGTCGCAGATCAAGACCGGCAGTCCGGCAGTTTATGTGGGAGTGCTCATTCTTGGTGTGGCAGTCTTCATAGCCGTTCCGCTGATAGTCTACGCCGTGCGTAAGAAATCATGGCGCGACAGCAATGCAAACTTCTATCCCTTCGATTGGCAGATAGAAGGACGCGAGCCCTCTGAGGTGTCTAAGTGGACCAAAGGCTACCAGCCGACTGATGCACAGGTTCAGGCCGCCTACCAGAAAGAGGATGAAGGAAAATAGTGTTTCAACCCATTCACTGTCTGCGATATGAAAATTCCCACCGGAAAGGGCTCGATTGCATTGCCCGCATTGCTGGCGATTTGGTCGATTTCGCTGGTGGTCAACCTCCCGGGGCTGGCTGTCAGCCCCATGCTGGGCAATCTCGACAAAATCTTTCCTTCGGCATCCGACCTTGAAATACAACTATTGACAGTGTTGCCAAACCTGCTGATTATACCTTTCGTACTGTTTTCGGGCAAGCTCTCCGAGTCACGAGACAAGGTACGCATCGTGGTCATCGGCCTGTCGATATATCTCATTGCCGGCATACTCTACTTCTTTGCCGATTCAATGACTTCGCTCATCCTTGTGAGCTGTCTCCTCGGATGCGGCTGCGGCCTTGTGATCCCGCTGGCTGCCGGCCTTATAGCCGACACGTTTGTAGGCAAGTACCGTATGCAGCAGCTCGGCATCAAGAGCGGCATCTCAAATATGGCTCTTGTCCTGGCCACTTTTGTTGTAGGATGGCTTAATCGTGGAAATTGGCACCTGCCGTTTTTAGTCTACCTTATTCCGGCCATACCTTTGGTATTGATGGTGTTTATCCGCAACAAAAATCCCCAGGCATCAGCCAAGATGAACAGTGTGCCTCCCGGTGCCGATTCAGCTGCTGTGGCCGCTGTGACAGGTGTGACTGTCCCCAAGTCGGGCGAAAAGGTATATTCAGGTTTTATTATCGGCCGAATCTTAGGTCTGACAGGGCTTTATGCCTTCACAACCTATGCCGTGAGCATAATATCATATTACCTGCCGTTTCTGATTCAGGAAGACCATCTCAGCAGTGGCATTACAGGCACGATCACTGCATTGTTTTATCTGGCAGTATTTCTTCCGGGATTTGCCCTCCCCTATCTCATCAAACTGTTTGGTCAGCGAACATCACTCCTCGCAACAATATCTATCGCCGGGGGACTTCTTCTGATGGCTTTCACCCATGATGATTTTATGCTGTATGTGGCCGCTGTGCTGATGGGGTTTGGCTACGGGGTATTCCAACCGGTGATTTACGACAAAGCCACTTATACGGTGGTTAACGGGAACAAGTCGACTATGGCATTGGCTATCATATTATCCGTAAACTACATAGCCATAACCGTCACACCGTTTATTGTTGACTTTTTCCGTCATCTTTTCGGGACGTCAAGCAACCACTTTCCGTTTATTATCAATTTTATATTCACTTTGCTCTTCGCGATACTGGTAGTGGTTAAACGCAACACGTTCACTTTCCGTATGAGCGATGAATATGTTTAATGTATTATGAAAAAAACAATTCTTCCACTACTGTGTACCGCAGCATTGCTGCCGACGGCTGTCAACGCTCAGAATCATCCGGCTCTTCCGGACGAATGCGAGGTAAAGGTCGTATTCAATGCCGGTGAACCCGATCAAAGGGTCTATGACGCGTTCTTGGAGAACGCGCCAAAACGCTTCAACGAGCCCGGAGCTCCACGCTTTGCCATTTTAGGCAAGCAGAATATGTTCTATCTGGGCATAGGAGGTGTTATCAAAGGCGTAGGCGTTTTCGATTGGGGCAATCCTATTGACAGTCCAAGCGACTTCACTACCGCCGACATCCCGTTCGACACCCCGGAAGGTGACGGAGGCAAGCTGCAGGGTACATTCGGCCAAAGTAAGATATTCATCAACTTCGTTGCTCTTCCGGGAACAGACAACAAGGTCGGGGCTTATATCAGCGGTAAATTCAGCGGCGATAACGGGGCTTTCAAGCTCAACCATGCCTACATCAACTATCGGGGATTTACAGTCGGCCACACATCTTCACTTTTTGAAGACGGGGCTGCGGCACCTCCCACAATTGACGATGAGGGTCCCTGTGGACTTGTCGGTACGACCAACAATTTGATAAACTACCGCCATTCATTCAATAAACGGATCAAGGTCGGTATCGGTATCGAGCTGCCGTCGGTGAGTGCCACAACTTCGGCAGGCACCCGCATTGTCAGCCAGCGCATTCCGGATATACCCGTCTTCCTGCAGTACAGTTGGGATAACGAGAACGGGTGGCTTCGCTTTTCAGCATTGATGAGGAATATGCAGTATCGCGATTTGGTCGCAGGCAAAAATCATACGAAGACGGCGTGGGGAGTGAAACTAAGCGGAAGCACCCCGCTCGGAGCAACCCCGTTACAGGCATATTATCAGGCGGCCTATGGACGTGGAATTGGCGGATATATTCAGGATTTGGCCGACCTGGGTCTCGACATGGTCCCGGACAGCAACGACCCGGGAAATCTTGAAGCCGTTAAGGCATGGGGTGCGTACGCCGGCTTACAGTACACCTTCTCGCCAAAAGTGTTCTCGTCAGTATCGTATAGTCAGAGCCGTGCCTACGCCGACAGATATAGCGACGGAACGACTCCGTGGAACGAGCAATACAAGTATGCCCAGTATGTTTCGGCCAATGTGTTTTACACCATACTTCCCGGATTGCAGACCGGATTGGAATACCTCTATGGCCGACGTGTCGACATGGACGGAATCTCCCACCATGACAACCGTATAAACGCCATGCTCCAGTTCAATTTCTGACATCTTACGGCGACGGTTGTTAAT